>SKWV01000381.1 GCA_007128755.1 Trueperaceae bacterium | reverse complement strand
GTTCGACGGGCCTGAACCCGGCGACGACGGAGCGGCCGAGCGCGACGCCGAAGGCGACGCCGCGGGCGCCGCGCCCGATGAGGTGCGCGAGGCTCCCTGACGCGCGTGCTAGCGTCGGCCATGTCCGTCGGTGAAAGCGCTCCCGCGGTGCCGCGGCGTGTCGCGCTCGGCATGGGGATCGCCGAGATCGGCGCGTCGCTCACGTTCGTCACCATCAACACCTGGTTGCTCTACTACCTGGTCAACGTCGCCGGCGTGCCTCCGCTCCTGGCGGGCGGCGTGTTCGTGGCCGGTCGGCTGGTGGACGCGGTCACGGACCCCGTCATGGGCGTGATCTCCGACCGGGTGCGCGCGCGCGTGGGCCGATTGGTGTTCGTGCGCTGGGGCGCGCTGCCGCTCGGCGCGGCCTTCGCGCTGCTGTGGTGGGCCCCGGCCCAGGCGGGCGACGCCGGCGCGGTGGCCGCCCTGGCGGCGCTCGTGCTCACGTCGCTCCTCTACACCGTCGTCCAGATGCCCGTGCTGGCCCTGACGCCCGACCTGGCGCCGGAGTACGACCAGCGGACCGGCCTCACCAGCGTGCGCGTGGCCTTCGCGGTGCTGGCGTCGATGGCGGCCGTAGCCGGCCCGCCGCTGATCGTGCTGGCGGTGTCGGGGGCCGGCGACTTGGCCGCGAGCGCGCCGGCGGGCTGGGCGGCGCTCGGCATCGTCGTGGGCGTGATCACGGTGGCGTCGTACTGGGCGCTGCCCCTGCTGGTGCGGGAGCCGCGCGTGGTCCGACCCGTTCCCGTCCGGCGTGAGCCCTGGTGGACGGTCTTCCGGACGCCCGGGTACGTCAGCGTGCTGGTCGTGTTCCTCGTCGTCACGATCGCGCTGATGCTGGTGAACTCGATGCTGCCGTTCGCGCTGGAGTCCGTGCTGCTCGTGCCGGGCGAGGCGCAGACGCTCGTGCTGGGCACGCTGTTCGGCAGCGCCGTGCTCTCCTTCCCGCTGTGGAACGTGCTCACCGCGCGCCTCGGCAAGCGCGCGGCGCTGTCGCTCGGGGCGCTGGTGATGGGTGGCGCCGTGTGGACGCTCGTGGCCACGGCGCCTCGCGGGGACGTGAGCGCGGTGCTGCTCGCCTGGACGGCGGTGGCCGGCGTCGGCCTGGCGTCGGTCATGGCGACGCCGTGGTCGATGCTCCCCGACGTGGTCGAGTTCGACGCGCTGCGCTCTGGCGAGGGCCGCGAGGGGCTGCTCTACGCGGTCTTCACGTTCGGCCAGAAGCTCGCCGGCTCCATCGGGGTGTTCGCCAACGCGCTGGCGGCCACGGTGTTCGGCTACGTCCCCGGCGTCGCCCTGCAGTCGCCGCGCACGGTCGAAGGCTTCACGCTGGTGCTCGGGCCCATCGCGTTCGGCATCCTGGCGCTCGCGGCGGCGCTCGTGTGGACGTCTCCCATCACGCGCGCCCGGCACCACCAGGCGCGCCAGGAACTGCGGGAGCGGACGCCATCGTGAACGCGCCGCGGTACGGCCGCCGCGCGGTCGGGCGGCCCCCGCGCGGTAGAGTCGACGGAACGTGCGTGACCTCCTGTACGACGCAGCCAAGCACTTCAAGCGCGGCAAGGCCCTCGCCGAGCGGGGTGACGTGCGCGGCGCCATGGTCGCGTACGGGGACGCGCTCCTCGACCTGCACGCCGTCAAGCCGCAGCGCATGCGTGACGTGCTGCTCGCCCAGGTCTACCTCTCGCGTCACCAGATCGCGGCGGCACACGATCCGAAGCGCGCGGCGACGGACCTGCGCCTGGGGTACTCCTACGCGCGCACCACGCGCGAACCGAGCGTCCGGCAGCTGGCCGAGTCGCTCTGGCAGCGTTCGCTGGCGCGCTGACGCGCCCCGGCGTCCGGCGAACGTACACTACGTGTCATGACGATCGCGGACCTCCACCGCCATGCCCACGAGGGACGCCCCGCGTTCCTGGCCCTGCTCGAAGAGCTCGTGCGCATCGAGACACCCACCGGCGATCGAGACGGTGCGGGCCGCCTGGTCGCCCACCTGTCGAGGGTGCTGGAGGCCGACGGCTGGTCCGTGAGCACCGTGGCGCGCGAGGCGGTCGGCGACGTGCTCGTGGCGCGCTTGGCGGCGCCTTCGGGCACGTCCACGCTGCTGCTGGCCCACTACGACACCGTCCATCCGCTCGGCACCCTGGCGCGGCACCCGTGGCGCGTCGACGGCGACCGCGCGGCCGGCCCCGGCGCGCTCGACATGAAGGCCGGCGTCGCCGCGGCCGTGCTGGCCGTGCGCGTCCTCCGCGCCGCCGGCGCCGAGCCCGCGGGCCCCCTCACGTTGCTCGTCACCTCCGACGAGGAGACCGGCTCCCATCACAGCCGCGCGCTGATCGAGGAGGAGGCGCTGCGGCACGACCGCGTGCTGGTGCTCGAGCCGTCGCGCGACGACGGGGCGCTCAAGCTGGGCCGCAAGGGCGTGGCCGACTTCCACCTGGGCTTCGAGGGCCGCGCCGCCCACGCCGGCCTCGCGCCGGAGACGGGCGCGAGCGCGCTCATCGAGCTGGCCCACGCCGCCCTGGAGATCGCATCGCTCGCCGACACGAGCCTCGGGACCACGGTCTCGCCGACGGTCGCGCGCGCCGGGCACGCTACCAACGTGATCCCCGACGCCGGCCGCCTGTCGGTCGACGTGCGCCTGCCGACGATGGCGGAGGCCGAGCGGGTCGAGGCGGCCATCCGCGGCTACGCGCCGCGCGACGCCGGCGTGCGCGTGCACGTAGAAGGCGGCGTCAACCGGCCGCCGATGGAGGCCACCCTTGGGAACCGCGCCCTGTTGGCACGGGCGGAGGAGGTCGCGACGGCCTGGGGCTGGAGCGTCCAGAGCGGCATCGTCGGCGGCGGGTCGGACGGCAACTTCACCTCCGCCCTGGGGATCGCCACGCTCGACGGCTTGGGCGCGCTGGGCGGCGGTGCGCACACGGCGGGCGAGCACGTGCTCGTGAGCGCGACGCTCGACCGCGTCGCGCTCGTCGCCGGCCTCGTGGGGCAGCCGTGAGCGCCGCGCGCGGGGCGACGTGATCGGGCCGCTGCTCGCCCTGGCGGCCGGCGTGGTGTTCTCGGCCGCCTTCCCGCCCACGGGCGTCTGGCCGGCCGTGCTGGCGCTCTCCGTGCTGTTCGGCCTGGTGAGCCACGCCGAGCGGCCGGGTCAGGCCTTCGCGCACGGCGCCTGGTTCGCCCTCGGGTTCTACGCGCTCTACATCCTGTGGCTGCCCATGTCGTTCGCCGATCCCGGCATGCTCGGGCCGTTCTTCTGGCTGCTCCATCCGCTCCTGCTCCTGGCGCTGGCGGCGATGTGGGGCCTGGTCACGTGGGCCGCCTCGCTCGTGGCCGGGCGCGGCGGCTCGGTCCTGTTCGTGTTGCCCGTGTTCTGGGTGCTGATGGAGTGGGGCCGCACGCAGGGGTACTTCGCCTTCCCCTGGGGGAGCCTCGGCTACGTGTGGCTCGAGACGCCGGTGGCGCAGTTCGCCGAGACGGTCGGCGTGACCGGCCTCTCGCTCCTCACGGCGGCGATCGCCGCCGCGCTGGCGGCGCCGTTCGCGGCGCGTGGCGAGCGCCGCCTGCGCCGCAGCGGTCCACCCATCGTCCGGATCGCCGCGGCACCCGTCGCGCTCCTGGCCGTGGTCCTGGTGTGGTGGTGGGGCGACGCCAAGCTGGGCGAGAGCGTCGGCCCGACGCAGGCGACGGCGCTCCTCGTCCAGCCCAACGTCGATCCCTTCGCGCGCGCGGTGAGCGCCGCCCAGGAGCTCGGCGTGCACACGACCATCACGCAGATCGGCCTCTCCGGCATGGCCGCCTCGCCCGACCTGGTGATCTGGCCCGAGGGCGCCGTCATCGGCTACGAGCTCGAGGGCGATCACGGCGTCGAGGTGCGGGCGGCCATCCAGGCGAGTTCGCCGGCGAGCACGTTCATCGTCGGCGGGCGCGGGAGCACCGACCGCCGCTCCTACAACAGCGCCTTCACGATCACGGCGGCGCAGGTCGCGGACCGTTACGACAAGCACGTGCTGGTGCCGTTCGGCGAGCGCTGGCCCCTGCTCGAGACGGCGGCGCCCCTCTACCGGGGCGTCTTCGGGGCCCTCAACCTGCCGATGCTCACGAACACGAGCGCCGGCGTCGGCCCCGTGCCGCTCGCCACCGGCCTGGGTCCGGTCGCGCTCAACGTGTGCTACGAGTCGGTCTTCCCGCAGGTCTCGGCGGCGATGGTGCGCGCCGGCGCGCAGGTGCTGGTCACCGTCACCAACGACGCCTGGTTCGCGCGCGGCAACGGCGCGCAGCAGCACTTCGACATGGGCCGGATGCGCGCGATCGAGACGCGCCGGTTCCTGCTGCGTTCGGCCAACGACGGCATCACGGGGCTGGTGGATCCCTACGGACGCGTGGTCGCGCAGCTGCCGCGCGGCATCGCCGGGCAGTTGCCCGTGCGCTTCGGGCTGCGTGACGAGATCACGCCCTTCGTGCGCTACGGGGCGCTGTGGCCGGCGGCCCTGGCGACGCTCGGCCTCATCGTCACGATCGGGGCCTCCGTCCAGCGCAGGACGTGACGGGCGCCGACGGCGCGGTGCGAGAGTGGACGTGGCGTCGCTCTGGGCGTAGGATGCGCACGCGATGAACCTGGTCCTCGTAGGCGGCGGAGAGAACGGCTTGCAGATCGCGGAAGCGCTGCACCGGTCGCACGACGTGACCGTCATCGACGTCGACGAGAGCCGCGCCGAGTCCTTCGAGCAGCTCGACGTGCGCTTCATGCGCGGCAACGGCGCCGATCCCGACGACCTCCGCGCCGCGAACGTCGACAAGGCCGCGGCCTTCATCGCCTGCACCCTCAACGACGACATCAACGTGCTCTCCTGCCTCGCCGCCAAGGGCATCGGTGCGAGGGAGACGATGGCGTTCGTGACCCGCGAGCGCTACGTCGCCGCCTTCCGGCAGCGTGGCGCCATGGAGTCGATCGGGCTCTCGATCGACCGCATCCTCTGGCCCCAGCGCACCCTCGCTCACCAGATCGTCGAGATCGTGCGGGTGCCGCGCGCGCTCGACACGGCGACCTTCGCCAATGGCCGCATCAAGATGGTGGAGTATCGGCTCGGCGCCGGCGATCCGTACCTGGGCACCACGCTGCACGACACCAAGCTGCCCGACAGCGTCCTGGTGGTCGGGATCGTCCGCGACGACGAGTTCCACGTCCCGAAGGGCGACACCGTGCTGCAGGAGGGCGACAAGGTGGTCTTCATGGGCACGAACGAGGCGGTTCGCCGCCTCGAGAGCCGCTTCTCACCATCGCGACGACGTCAGCGCGTCACGATCGTGGGCGGCGGCAACGTCGGGTTCATGGTCGCCGAGGAGCTCCAGGAGTACGGCATCGACCTGACCGTGATCGAGTCCAACGCCGAGCGGGCCGAGAAGCTCGCCACCTTCTTGCCCAAGGTGCTCGTGCTCCGCGGTGACGGCACCGACCTCGAGCTGCTCGAACAGGAGCGCATCGAGGACGCCGACGTCATCGTCGCCGTGACGTCGGACGACGCGACGAACCTCCTGGTCTCGCTCCTGGGCAAGCAGCTCGGCATCCCCAAGGTGATAACCCGCGTCGGCCGGGCTCGGAACCGTCGGCTGTTCGAGCGTGTCGGCATCGAGGCGCCGCTCACACCGCGCACGGCCGCCGTGCAAGAGGTGCTCAACTGGCTGAAGCTCGACCAGGTCGACCACCTCGCCAGCATCGAGGATCGCGCCGAAGTGATGGAGGTGACCTTTCCGCTCTCCGCGATGCCGGGAGAGGTCCGCCAGCTCGGGTCGCCGACGAACACCCTGATCGGGGCCGTGCTGCGCAAACAGCGGGCCGTGGTGCCACATGGCGACACGATGATCCAGCCCGGCGACCACCTCTTCCTGATCACGACTCCCGACAACGTCGCGGCGGTCGAGGCGTGGCTGGAGCGGCACGAGCGCGGCCGCTCCGCCTGAGCCGTGCCCACGGCACGGCGCGGCCGCTTCGCTCCGTACGTCGTCGGGTCCGGCACGGTCGGCCTGGCCGTCGCGCTCCTCGTGTTCGCGCTCTACGCCGTCGTGCTCGACGAGAGCCCCACGCCCTACCTGGTGACCGCGCTCATCGCAGCGGTCGTCGGCACCCCACTGCGCATCATCGGCCGCGCCGGCGTCGACCCGACGCGTCGCGAGGCCCTGCTCGGGGTCCTCGTGCTGTGGTCGCTCGTGCCGCTGATCGGCGTGGTCCCGTACGTGATGGGGGCCGGGATGGGGTTCGTGGATGCGCTCTTCGAGTCGATGTCGGGCTTCACCGCCACCGGCGCGACGGCGATCAACGACTTCGATGCGGTGCCGGCCGGGCTCTTCATGTGGCGGGCGTTCACGCAGTGGGTCGGCGGCATCGGCATCGTGGTGGTGTTCGTCGCGGTGTTCCCGCAGCTGGCGATCGCAGGACGCCAGGTCTTCTTCGCGGAGCTGCCCGGCCCGACGGAGGAGCGGCTGACGCCCCGCCTGCGCACGACGGCGCTGTCGGTCCTGGGCGCGTACCTGGCGCTCACGGCCATGTGCGCCGTCGCCTACGTGATGGCCGGCATGCCTGGTTACCAGGCCGTCGCTCACGCGTTCACGACCGTCGCCGCCGCCGGCTTCTCGCCGGAGGCCCGCTCCTTCGAGGCCTACGGCCTCGCGGTCGACTGGGTCGCCATCACCTTCATGACCTTGGCGGCGGTCAACTTCGCGCTCCTGTTCCGCGCCTTCCTCGGGCAGCCGCGCGACCTCCTGCGCGATCCCGAACTGCGAGCGTACCTGGTGATCGTGCTGACGGCCGGCTCGCTCCTCACCTGGCACTTGGGTGACGTGTACGGCGGCACCGAGGCGCTCCGGCACGGCTTCTTCCAGACCATCTCCATCCTGACGACGACGGGGTACGCCTCGGCCGACTTCGAGCTCTGGCCTGACCGCGCCCGCGTCACGTTGGTCGTCCTGATGTTCATCGGCGGCTCGGCGGGGTCGGCGGCCGGGGGGATCAAGGTCATGCGCTGGCTCATCATCGCGAGGCACACCGCGCGCGAGGTGAGGCGCACGCTGCACCCGCGGGCGGTCTTGCCCCTGCGCGTCGGAGCGCGCGTCATCCCGGACGACGTCCTGCGCGCCGTGTCGGCGTTCATCACGCTCTACGTGCTGCTCCTCGCCACGAGCGCGACGGCGCTGGTGTGGCTCGGCCACGATTTCGTCACCGCCTTCACCGCCGCGGCGGCGACCGTGGGCAACGTCGGGCCCGGCCTCGGTCTCGTCGGACCGATGTCGTCGTACGCCGAGATCCACCCGCTGGGCCGGGGCATCCTGACCTTCAACATGTTCGCGGGCCGCCTCGAGATCGTGACCGTCTTCGTGTTGCTGACGCTGGACTGGTGGCGGCTCCCGCGCGCGCTCGGCCGCCGGCCGGTTCCGCGTCGGCGTTTCGACGATCCGCGCCCGCTCTGGCGGAGGTTCCGGCCGTGACGCGCTACCGCTCGCGCTACGCCCCCTTCGTGCTCGGCACCGGCTCGCTCGCCATCGGCGCCGTGCTCGCGCTCTTCACGCTCGCGGCCGCGCTCGCCGGCGAGACGTGGCAGGGCTTCGCGGCAGGCGCCATGCTCGGACTGCTCCTGAGCCTCGTGCTGCGGCGCGTGGGACGCGCCCGCGCGGAGCCGGCGCGGCGCGAGGCGCTCATCGCGGTGCTGGGCACGTGGCTGCTGATCCCGGCGATCGGCGCGGTCCCGTTCGTCGTGGCGGGGCCGCTCGGGCCCATCGACGCCTACTTCGAGTCGATGTCGGGGTTCACCACGACCGGGGCCACGGTCATCGTCGACTTCGAGCGAACGGGCCGCGTCCTCATGATGTGGCGCAGTCTCACGCAGTGGATCGGCGGCATCGGCATCATCGTGCTCTTCATCGCCATCTTCCCCGCGCTCGCGATCGCGGGACGCCAGCTCTTCTTCGCTGAGGCGCCCGGACCGACCGAGGACCGTCTGCTGCCGCGCCTGCGCAACACGGCGAACGCCATCCTCGTCGTCTACGTGGGCCTCACCGCCGTCGTGGCGGTGCTCTACGTGCTCGTCGGGATGGGCCCCTACGACGCCATCGCTCACGCGCTCACGACGCTCGCGGCCGGCGGGTTCTCGCCGCATCCGCTGTCGTTCGAGAGCTACGGAGCGGGCGCCTCGTGGGTCGCGTCGGTCGGCATGCTGTTCGCCGGCGCAAACTTCGCGCTGCTCTACCGGACCTTCGGCGGCCGGCCGCGCGACATCCTGCGGGATCCCGAGTTCCGGGCGTACGCCTCGATCCTCGCGGCGGCGGCGGCGCTGCTCGTCTTCCTGCTCGGCCAGACCTACGCCTGGGGCGAAGCCCTGCGCCACGCCGTCTTCCAGGCGCTCTCGATCATGACGAGCACCGGCTACGCTTCGGCCGACTTCGCGCTCTGGTCGCCGCAGGCACAGGGTGTCCTCGTCGCGCTCATGTTCGTCGGCGGGTCGGCGGGCTCGGCGGCGGGCGGCGTGAAGGTCGTGCGCTGGCTCATCCTCGCCGGTCACACGCGGCGCGAGGTGCAGCGGGTGCTGCACCCACGCGCCGTGCTGCCGCTCCGGCTAGGGCGACGCATCGTGCCCGAGGAGGTCGTGCGGGCGGTGGCGGCGTTCGCGACGGTCTACCTCGTGCTGACGGCGTTCAGCACCTTGGCGCTGGTCCTGATGGGGCACGACGCGCTCACCGCCTTCACGGCGTCGCTGGCGTGCATCGGCAACATCGGTCCTGGACTGGGTGCCGTCGGGCCGATGCTCTCCTACAGCGACTTCCATGGCGTCGCCAAGGGCCTCCTCATCTTCGACATGTTCGCAGGGCGTCTCGAGGTCGTCACGGTGTTCGTGGTGTTCGCCCGCGGCTGGTGGCGGTTGCCTCGACGGGGGCGGGGCTGGGCCTACCGCGCCTGAGGCCCCACCGGTCGGGTACGCTTGTCCGCACCACACCAGGAGGTCCCCATGAGCGACCACATCACCTCGGTGCTCAACGAGGAGCGCCGCTTCCGCCCCGCCGAAGGGTTCCGCACCCGAGCACGCCTGAGCGACGCCGCTGAGTACGAGCGCCTCTACCGGCAGTCGCTCGAGGATCCCGACGCGTTCTGGTCGGACGTCGCGGCCGAGCTGCACTGGTTCGACCGCTGGACGACCGTGCAGGAGTGGCAGGAGCCGCACACGCAGTGGTTCGTGGGCGGCACCACCAACCTGTCGTACAACTGCCTGGACCTGCAGGTCGAGCGCGGGCTCGGGAACAAGGTCGCGTTCTTCTGGGAGGGCGAGCCCGGCGACCGGCGCGTGATCACGTACTCCGACATGCTCGCCGAGGTGAGCCGCTTCGCGAACGTCCTCAAGAGCCGCGGCGTGGGGCGCGGCGACGTGGTGGCGATCTACCTGCCGATGGTGCCGGAGGCGGCCGTGGCGATGCTCGCGTGCGCCCGCATCGGCGCGACGCACTCCGTCG
>SKWV01000224.1 GCA_007128755.1 Trueperaceae bacterium | reverse complement strand
CTGCATCGGCGCCACGACGGCTCGCTGGTCGAGAAGGGCATCGACGTCGCGATCGCGGTCGAGGCGCTGTCGCTCGCGCATCGCGGGGCGTACGAACGGTGCCTGCTCGTCTCGGGCGACGGCGACTACGTCGAGCTGGTCGAGGCCATCAAGCGGCACGGCCAGCACGTGGAGTGCGCCATGTTCAAGAACCAGTCCGCCGGAGTGCTGCTCGAGCATGCCGACGTCTTCCGGCCGCTCGACGAGCTCGACTGGACCAAGATCCTCTTCTAGCCTCCCGGCCGCGTCCGGTCCCGTGGCGGTGGAATGCTGGCCCACCAGCGCGGCTTCATCGACCCTTCAGGCGGGGCCGAGCGCGGCCGCGCGGTGGCTGGACGGTGCTATCCTCAGCGGTGACGGCCCCGACGGGGCCAGCACCTGGAGGAGGATTCATGCGCAAGCTACTCGTGTTGCTCGCCGCCGCGACCCTGACGCTCGCATCGGCACAGGATTACGTGTTCGGCATCACGTTCGACGCCGGCGGTAAGTTCGACGGCTCGTTCAACGAAGGCACCTGGCGCGGCATGGTGCGCGCGATCGACGAGCTCGAAGCCGAGCAGGGCCTCGAGATCGACCTGCTCGAGTTCGAGGGCACGCCCGAGACCGCCGCCGGCGGGCTGCGGACGATCGCGGGCCAAGGCGTCGAGCTGATCGTCTCGCCCGGCTTCCTGCAGGCCGACGCGGTCGACGCGGTGGCAGGCGAGTTCGGCGACACGTTCTTCGTGCTGATCGACGCCGTCGTCGAGGGCCCCAACGTGCGCTCCGTACTGTTCGAGGAGCACGAGGGCTCGTTCCTGGTCGGCTTCATCGCCGGCTCGCTCTCGCAGACCGGCGTGGTCGGCTTCGTGGGCGGCATGGACATCCCGCTCATCCGCAACTTCAACACCGGCTTCGATCAGGGCGTCCTGCACGCCTGCCCCGACTGCACGATCATCAGCAACTACGTCGGCGTGACGCCCACGGCGTGGAACGACCCCGCGCGCGCCAAGGAGCTCGCCACCAACCAGCAGGCGCAGGGCGCGGACATCATCTACGCCGCCGCCGGCGCGTCCGGGAACGGCGTGATCGACTTCGTCACCGAGACGATGTGCTACCGCCCCACGCGTCCCCTGCGCGACACGGGCCTCGCGGAGCAGGTCGAGCAGATCCAGCCGCACGCCGCCTACGCGGCCGCCTGCGAAGGCGCGCAGCCGCTGTTCTTCATCGGCGTCGACTCCAACCAGAACCCGCTCGGTGACACCGACGGCAACCCCGACACGCTCAACCACGGCCTCACCTCGATGCTCAAGCGCGTCGACGTGGCCGCGTACGACGCGATCATGGACGTCGTCGCCGGCACGTTCGAGCCCGGCACGCGGGTGCTCGGCCTCGCCGAGGAAGGCGTCGGCTTCGCGCTCGACGAGTACAACGAGGCGCTCCTGCCCGACAGCCTCCTCGCCGAGTTGGCCATGATCAGCGACATGATCGTCTCGGGCCAACTCGTGGTCCAGCCCTACACCGACTGAGCGACACCCGCTCACGTGCGGCCACCGGCCGCCGTCTGGACCCATGGGTCCGGGCGGCGGCCGGCTTCGTCGAGAGCATCGTCTCGCAGCTACGACGCTCTTCGTTGCAAGTACGACAGGTTTCGTATATGCTTCCCTCATGAGCGATCGGGAGGCCCGCACGCCGACACCGGCCGAGCTCCGAATCCTCCGCATCCTGTGGCGCCTGGGACCCAGCACCGTCCACGAGGTGCACGCAGCGCTGGCGACCGAGAAGAGCGTCGGGTACACGACGGCACTCAAGATGCTGCAGGTGATGACCGAGAAGGAGCTCGTGGAGCGGGAGACGGTCGGCAGGGCGCACCGGTACCGGCCCGTGGCGGCGGAAGAGACGACGCAGCGGCAGCTCCTGCGCGACCTCGTCGACCGTGCGTTCGGCGGGTCGGTCGACGCGCTCGTCCTGCGGGCGCTGTCGGACGTGGACGTTCCGCAAGCCGATCTCGAGGAGATCGAGCGGTTGCTGAGTCGCGAGCGTGAGCGGAGGTCGTGATGCACGAGAGCGTCGATGTCGTCGGCTGGCTGTTCCTGCACACGCTCTGGCAGGTGCCGCTCGTGGCTGGTCTCCTTGCGTTGGCCCTGTGGGTTCGGCCGTCGGCGAGTCCCGCGGCCCGCGAGCGCTGGTCGGTCTCGGCGCTCGCGGTCGTGCTGCTCGCCGCCGGAGCGACCGGCCTGAGCCTCCTCCCGACCCGAGGAGCCGAGGCCGGCGCGACGACCGCTGCCGGGGCCCCGGTCCCGACCGAGGTCACCCTGGAACGAGACCAGGCGGGTCAAGGCGTCTGGATGCCGGACACTCCCGCGGCAGCTTGGAGCACCCCGGATGAGGGGCGACGAAGTGCTTCTCCGCTCCTGCAGGCAGCGAGGGTTCGGGTCGACGCACTCGTCCCGTGGCTCGGGGTGGGTTGGCTCATCCTGATCGCCATCGGGCTCCTCCGCCTCGTCGGCGGGAGCCTCCTCGTCGAGCGCACGCTCCGCGCGGCGACGCCGGCGCCCCCGGCACTCGCCCTTCGGTTCACCGACATGGCAGTGCACATGGGCGTTGCACGTCCGCCGCGCCTGCTCGCATCACCGGGCGTACGAACGCCGGTCGTCGTGGGCGCGTGGCGACCGACCGTCGTCCTACCCGTCGACCTCGGCGTCGGGCTCTCGGCCGATCAGGTCGAGCTCGAGGCGCTCCTGGCGCACGAACTCGCACACGTCCGGCGC
The DNA here is from genome assembly GCA_007128755.1 of Trueperaceae bacterium. GTDB lineage: Bacteria > Deinococcota > Deinococci > Deinococcales > Trueperaceae > SKWV01. The sequence continues at coordinate 6,853 of SKWV01000224.1, read as the reverse complement.
CGCGATCACCTGGCCGCCCTCCTCTTCGCCGCCTTCGACACGGTGTTCGCCGTTCACCCCGGTGCTCGCTGGATCACGGGCACTCTGCGCTCGACGCGAGAGTTCCGCTGCGACGCCACCGCCGTGGCGGTCACCGGTGACGCCGAGTCCTATGCCAGGGCGCTGCTCGCGTTGGTTCGCTCGCGCGGCGACCGGCCTCGCTCCTTCCGGCTGTCCGCGACGGACGGAAGCCTCCTCCACAGGGTGCAGGTGCTCCTCGGCGTGCCGAGGCCTCGCCGACGCCGCGGCTGGGTCCGGGCGGTCCTGGGCGTCGGCGCGTCGCTCCTCATGGCGGGCGCGCTCGCCGCCCTGCCGCCCACACCACACGTCGGCTTCACACCCGACGGGCACGGCCGCACCGAGCTCGCCTCGCTGATCGGCCTGGGAGACACCTGGATCTGGGTCACGGTGATCGGTCCGCTCCAGACCGACGACACGTTCGAGACCGTCACCGGCGTCGATCCGGAGGGCCGCGCCGTCTTCGAGGAGCGGCGAGCCGACGGGTGGCGCCGAGTCGTGATCACGCAGCACGGTGACGAGCTCCGGTTCGCGCACGTCGTCAACGGCTCGAGCGTGGACTTCGGGGACGAGGGGCGCACGTGGCTTGCGGGGATCCTGGCGACGGACGACATGCGCCGGCAGCTCGAGCAGGGCTTCCTCGGCGAGTGGCTGGGCCCCGGGCTCGGTTGGGGTACCTCCGGCGACGGTGAGTCGCGGCGCTTCATGTCCGAGGTGCGGATGAGCCTCGATCAAGAGACCCGGGCGCCCACGATCCTCGATCGGCAGCTCGAGTCGCTGCGTGGTGAGGGTCCCTACCAGCCGCCGGCCCGAAGCCTTTCGAGGCTCGAGGTGGAGTGGACGCACGCCGCCATGAAGGCCCACCACCTCGCCGCGCATGGACTCATCTCGGCCGAGCAGCTCCGGGAGCACCTCGCGGAGCTCGAACGGCTGGACCCTCGGGCCAACCCGGATCCCGCTGATGCTCTCGCCGACCCGGAGATCATCTCGCTCGAGCCACCGCCCGGCGCGACGTGGGTCTGGATCACGACGCAGGGCGACGTGGTGGTGGACGCCGACGGCGTGCGGCCGATCGAGGCGGGCGGGCGCGTCGCCGTCGAGGAGCGCTCCGGGGCGTTGGGCGAGCGCCGCTACGAGGCGCGACTCGACACCGCTGGCGCGCTGCACGAGAGCTACTGGATCGACGGTCGAGAAGCCGCGCTCGACGCCGCCGCCCGGGCCCGGATCCGGGCGCTCGTCGACGACCCCTCGACACGCCACGCGCTCGCCCACGACGAACGGGACGCTCGCGGGCGCCTCGTGCCGATCACGAGCATCGGCCTGCCCCACCGTTCGATCGTCCGGTACGGTGTCGACGGGAGCGCTGCCCGGCGGCATCTGGAGCAGGACATAGCGTTCTTGACGGGGCAGTTGCCCATCGTCGACCTCAGCAGGTTCACGGCACGGGCTCCCCCCGCCGACGTGCCGTTGGCGGTGCGCGTCGGTTGGTCCGCGTTCCGCGCCCGCCACCTGGCCTCGCACGGCCTGATCGACGACGACGCGCTGGCGCGCCACCTCGAGGCGCTCAACGGCATCTTGGACGGCGCCGCCCCGTAAACCCAACGAGCACGAACCCTGCGCCGACCTGCTATGATGATCGGTCGCAGGGTGGGCCACCTGATCGCGGGTCTCGTCGCGAGGCGAGGCTCGAGGAAAGTCCGGGCACCGTAGGGCAGGGTGCCAGCTAACGGCTGGGCGCGTAAGGCGACGGCACGTGCAACAGAAAGCAAACCGCCTAAGAGGGTCGTCCTTCGGACGACCGTCCGGTAAGGGTGAAACGGTGCGGTAAGAGCGCACCAGTGCCCCTGGTAACAGGGGCAGCTAGGTAAACCCCACTCGGTGCAAGGTCCGATAGGGAGAGAGGGCTTGCCCGGCCCGCTACAATCTCCGGGTTGACCGCTCGAGGCGCGCGGCGACGCGCGTCCCAGAGAGATGATCAGGCGGTCGCGCCCCTCGGGGCGTGACCCGACAGAACCCGGCTTATCGGCCCACCTGCGGGCGCGGGCCGGCGACTTCCGAGTCGCCGGCCCGTTGCCGTGTGGGCGAGAGTGCGACCCTCTCCCTCCCGACCGCCGTGACGGGGCGAACGCGGCGCCGCATGAACCGCCCGGTCGGCTCGTCGGGACACCTGACCATGGGAGAGCCCGACGCGCTGCCCGATACTCGAGGGTGGATGTTCGGCGCATCCGGTTGGAGGCTCGATCATGGCAGACACGGGAAGGTTGAATCGCAGCCGCGACGACCGCGTGATCACGGGCGTATGCGGCGGACTCGCCCGCCGCTTCGACATCGATCCGTCGTGGCTTCGGCTCGGCTTCGTGCTGCTGGTCCTGGCGGGCGGAAGCGGCGTCCTGCTCTACATCATCCTGTCGCTGGTGATCCCGTCGGAGGATCTCGCCGACGTCGAGGCGCGAGAGACCCGGCGCCAGAGCACCGAGGAGGCGGGTTATCAGACGCGCGACGTCGTCGAGCGGACGCGAGGCAGTGACCGCGATGCCCGTATCGTGGCCGTGCTCCTCATCACGGTGGGCGTGTTCTTCCTGCTCCGGAGCCTGGAGTGGTTCCGGGCGATCGACCTCAGTCTCGTGGCACCAGTGTTCCTGATCGGTCTGGGTGTGTGGCTGATCCTGCGGCAAGACGGCCAGGCGGGCCGTACCGGACCGGTGTAGATGCACGCGGCCGACCTGAACCAGACTGCGTGACGCGCAGGCGGTCGCCGACGTGGTGACAACCTGCATCGTGATCCTCGGGCGCCGCGCCCGATGGCGCTGGCATCAGCATGCGCGAGGCGCTACCGTTGGCGCTACGGCACGCGAGGAGCACCCATGGCACGCCGCCGCACCATCGAGGTCGTCAAGCACGTCGTCTTCCTGGTCGTCACGCTCGTGGCGGGCACGTACCTCGTCGCGAACCTGTCCTGGCTGGGGCTCTGGGGCATCGCCGGAGTCGTGATCGCGCTCTCCATGCTCACCGTGTACGCCCTGCAGCGCTGGCAGCGGGGGCCCGAGCGAAGGCTGCAGGGTGCACTCGGTCATACCGCCGTGCTCCTCGCCGTCGTGGCGGCGTGTGTACTCCTGCTGCTCGTCCTGCTCGAGGGGCTCCGGCAGCGGAACGTCGCGACGGTCGCCGTGGTCGGCCTGTTCCTGGCGACGTTCGTGAGGATCCTCGCCCAGTACGTCGGGCAACTGCGCCGGCGGAGCCGGCGGCGGGGCATGCACTGAGGTGGCGGCGCGGCCGCGGCGGCGGCAGGGTCCCGCCGCGCTCACGACGGCCGGATCTCACGACACGCGGACGGGCGGTCCACGCGGACGGGCGTGCCATGCGTCCCTGGCGCCAGGCGGGGCCGCGTCGCATCCTGGATGGAGCCGCTCGCCGGGAGGGACCGGTCGTGCTGCAGGAGGTGCGCCCATGGCGCAGGCGAACGTCCGTGACCTTGCCCGCCTCGTGATCGACGACCCGACGCTGTCGTACCGCCAGCGGGTCCAGCGCCTCGCCGCCGTCGCCGAAGGGGCGCTCGAGGGTGTGAGCGTCGGCGACGCCTGCCGGGTCGCGCTCGAGGAGCGGGTCGTCTGCGACATGTACGAGGGCCAGGCGCCCTACCGACCCCGCTACCTGCTGCCCGACTACGAGCGGGCGCTGCGCCAGGGCTCGACCTACCTGGAGCTGCCACCACCCGGCGACCTGAACGAGGCCCTCTGGTTCCTGGCGGCGATGTACAGCCAGGTGCCGTCGATCACCGGCTACCCGGTCTACCTCGGCGACCTCGACACCGTCCTCGCGCCCTACGTCGAGGGGTGGAGCGCCGACCGCATCGTCGACGCTCTGCGCCCCTTCTGGCGCGCGCTCGACCGGACGCTCCCCGACGCCTTCGTCCACGCCAACCTCGGGCCGCACGACACGCCCTTCGGCCGCGCGGTCCTGCGACTCGAGCGGGAGCTGCAGCAGGTCGTCCCCAACCTCACGCTCAAGGTGCATCCGGACCTCACCCCCGACGACTACCTGCTCGACGCGGTACGGACGGTGTTCGCCTGCGCCAAGCCCCACTTCGTGAACCACCCGATGATGGTCGGGGACTTGGGGGAACGCTACGGCGTCGTGAGCTGCTACAACTCGCTGAAGATCGGGGGCGGCGCCCACACGCTCGTGCGCCTCGACTTGAGCGCGGCGGCGCGGCGACACCAGGGGCCGACCGAGACGTTCGTCGACGACACGCTTGCCCGCTACGTCGAGCTCACGGGTGAGCTCCTCGAGGCGCGCATCCGCCACCTCGTCGAGTGCGCCCGCTTCTACGACCACGACTGGCTCGCGCGGGAGGGACTGATCTCGCTGGAGCGCTTCTCGGCGATGTTCGGCGTGTTCGGGCTGGCCGAGGCCGTCGACCTCCTCATGGAGCATGACGGCCGCGCGGGCCGCTACGGCCACGACGACGGCGCGAACGCGCTCTCCTACCGCATCGTCGAGGCGGTCGCGGCGCGGGTGGCCGAACGACCGCTGCCGTGGTGCGAGGGCTTCGGCGGCAGGGCCCTGCTCCACGCGCAATCGGGCATCGACAGCGACGTCGGAGTCACCGCCGGCACCCGCGTCCCCATCGGGACGGAGCCGTCCCTCCCCCGGCACCTCCGGACGGTCGCGCCCCACCACCGCCTGTTCGCCGCCGGCGTGAGCGACGTCCTCCACTTCGACGACACCGCCCGCCGCAACCCCCGCGCCGTGATCGACGTGATCCGCGGCGCCTTCGCACAGGGCATGCGCGACGTCACCTTCAACCTCGACTCGAACGACTTCATCCGCATCACCGGCTACCTGGTGCGCAAGAGCGATCTGGCGCGCATCGAGAGCGGCGCGCGGCACGGCAGCACCTTCCTCGGCGCGGGGAGCGAGGCCGAGGCGCACCCGTCGCAGCGCGCGCCGCACCGCGTCGTCGCCAGCGAACGCTTGGCGGGCTCCTGATCGTGGCCGGCGCGAAGGGGCTGGTGTCGGGCGTCATCCCCTTCTCGAGCGTCGACGGGCCGGGGAACCGCTTCGTGCTCTTCCTCCAAGGCTGCAACTTCGACTGCATCGCCTGTCACAACCCCCACACGATCTCGCCCTGCAACGACTGCGGCCTGTGCGCCCACGTCTGCCCCAGCGGCGCGCTGTCGCTCGAGCACGGCTTCGTACGCTGGAACGACGCGCTATGCACCTCCGCCGAGCTCTGCATCGCCCGCTGCCCGTACGACGCCACGCCGAAGGCGCGCTGGCACACCGTCGACGAGATCGTCGCGGACATCCGCGCACACGCCCCCTACCTCTCGGGCGTGACGGTGTCGGGCGGCGAAGCTACCCAGCAGGCGGCGTTCGTGCGTGCGCTCTTCGAGGCCCTGCGCGACGACGACACGCTGGGGCGGCTCCATCGCCTCGTCGACAGCAACGGCGCGGCGCCGCAGGATGTCTGGGACGAGCTCGCCGACGCCATGGACGGCGCCGCCATCGACCTCAAGGCCTTCGACGACGAGGTGCACCGGCGGATGACCGGCGCCTCGAACGCGCTCGTGCTGCGCTCCATCGAGCTCCTCGCGGCTCGCGGCTCGCTCCACGAGGTCCGCCTGCTGCTGCTGCCCGGCGTGAACGATCGCCTTGACGACCTGGCGCGCTGTGGCGCATGGCTCCACCGCGTCGACCCGAACCTCCGGGTGAAGGTGATCGGCTTCCGTCGGCACGGCGTGCGACCACGGGCCGCCCAGGTCGACGAGCCTTCGGCCGCGGAGATGGGCGCGTACGCCGAGGCGCTGCGCGGCATCGGGCTCACGAACGTCGAGCTCGTCTAGACCCCGGGGTCACGCCAGCGCACGACGACCTCATCGAGCCATGTCGCAAGATCGGCGAGGACCGCCTCCCTGCCGAAGTCGTCGAAGATCGCGTGGAACGCGCCGTCGTAGATCCTGAGGGTGACGTCGGTCGACGCCGCACGCTCGCAGAGCGCCCGGCTGCCGTTGGGGCTCGCCGTACGATCGTTCCCACCGTGCATCACGAGCATCGGGAGCTGAAGCTCACGTGCCCGTGACAGCAGGTACGGCCCGATCCGCAACAGCTCCGCACCGATGCGTGCCTTCACCCTGCCACGATAGACGTAGGGATCCTCGAAGAACGACGTGGCGGCCCGCTCGTCGCGCGAGTACGCCGAGTCATCGAGCGCGACGATGGGAACCCCGGGGAACGCGCGGCTGACGAGCTTCGCCACGGCCTTGGCCACGGCAGGTACCTCGTTACCCACCTCGAGACCCGCTCCGCTGGTCACGAGGCCAGCGATCCTCCCGGGATGCTCGAGCGCGTAGTAGAGGGCGACGTTGCCACCCATGCTGTGGCCGAAGAAGAAGGTCTTCAGGTCGGGGTGCTGCGCCGTGACGTGCTCGGCCACCACCTCGAGGTCATGGATGAAGTCCTCGAAGCGTGCCACGTTCGCGCGCTCCCCTTCGCTCCGGCCATGACCCCGGAAGTCGAAGGCACACACCACGAAGCCGCGCCCACTCAAGAAGCGTCCGAGATCCTCGTAGCGGCCCGAGTGCTCGCCGTATCCATGCGAAACGACGACCACGGCCTTGGCTGCCTCGGGCAGCCAGGTGCGCGTGAAGACGAGCCCGGAGGCACCGGCCAGCGCTCCCGTCTCGCAGCGCACCTCCACCTGTTCGCGCATCGCCATGCTCGACCTCCTCCCCTACCTGGTGGAGCCATCGTGGAGCATGCAGCGTTCCCGAGGCGTTCCCGAGGTCTTGCGGGT
>SKWV01000187.1 GCA_007128755.1 Trueperaceae bacterium | reverse complement strand
CGTGGCTGCGGACGCGGGCTTCGTGACGCTGCCGGGCGTGGCACTCGGCGGCGGCGCGGCGTTGCTGATCGGCCTCGGCGCCGTGGTGACGCTCGCGCTCGTCGCGCTCAGCGTCCCGCTCGGACTCGCGCTGCGCTACGGCGGCCGGACGGTGGTCGTCGCAGCGGGCGGCGTGCTGCGCGCGCTGCACGAGGCGACCGACGCGGGACTCGGCATGGTGCGGGAGCGCTACGCGGCCGTCCTCGGCTGGATGCTCGACCGGAGCACCGTCGTCCTCGTGGTCGCGGCCCTGCTCGTCGCGAGCCTCGGCGTGATCTTCCCGCGTATCTCGTTCAACTTCGTCTCCGAGGTGGACGCCGGGCAGGTGGCGATCCGCGTCGACATGCCGCCCGGCACACCGCTGGACCGCACGGACGCCGTCGCGACGCGCTTGGAAGGCATCGTCGCCCAGGATCCCAACGTCCGCACGGTGCTGAGCACGGTGGGCTCGAGCGGGACGTTCGGCTCCCCCAACGCTCAGCGCGCGAACCTCCAGGCCGAGCTCGTCGCCATCGGCGAGCGCACGCGCTCGTCGTTCGAAGTCGCCGATGCCCTGCGGCCCTCGCTCGCAGCCGCGCTGCAGGACGTGCCCGAGGCGCGCCTGCGGGTCGGCTCCGACGACGGCGGCGCCGTCCCGGTCGACACCGGGCTGCAGATCGTCCTCATCGGCGCCGACCGGCTGCTGCTCGAGGAGCGCGACCGGCTGGCGCGGGACCTCATCAGCGAGCACCCCTACGCGCGCAACGTCCGGTCGACGCTCGAGGGGAGCGTGTCGGAACGGGTGCTGGTGATCTCGTCGGCGGCGCTCGGCGGCACCGGCCTCACGACCAGCGACGTCGCCTCGACGCTGCGCGCCTACAACGTCGGCGTGCGCGCCGGAGACCTGCGCAGCGGCGGCGAGGAGACGCCGATCGTCGTCAAGGTCGACCCCTCGTTCGTGCGCGACGAGCAGACCCTGCTCTCGCTGCCGATCTTCGCGCCCGCCCTGGGCTCGTTCCTGTCGCTCGGCCAGCTCGGCGCGTTCGAGGTGCAGGCCGCACCCGTCTCCATCCGCCGCGCGAACGGCTTCTTCGTCGCGACGATCAACGCCGACCTCGCGAGCGGCTCGCCCGGTCAGTTCCAGGTCCGCCAGGACATCGAGACACGCCTCGCGGCCGCCGGCATCACGGACGATCTGGTGCAGGTGACGCAGGGTGTCGGGCCCGATCTGCTGGGCGACCTCGTCTTCTACGGCCCCATCGCCTTCGCGCTGGCCCTGATCCTCAACTACCTGGTGATCGCCAGCCAGTTCAACTCCTTCCGCTACCCGCTCTACCTGCTGCTGACGGTGCCGCTGGCGCTCGTCGGCGCGTTCTGGCTCTTCTTCCTCACGGGCACGCCGCTCGACGTGATCAGCGTGCTGGGCGTCGTGATCCTGATCGGGCTCGTCACCAAGAACGCCATCCTCCTGCTCGACGTGGTGGTGGGGCAGATGCGCGAGGCGGAGTCGCTGAAGGAGGCGCTCGTGCGCGCCGGTCGACTCCGCCTGCGGCCGATCTTGATGACGGCGCTGACCGTGGTCATCATCTCGGTGCCGCTGCTCGCCGGCATCGGCGAGGGGACCGAGTTCCGGCGCCCGCTCGGGCTCGTGATCCTCGGCGGGGTCGTCTCGTCCACGTTCCTGACGCTCTTCGTGGTGCCGGCGGCGTTCTATCGCTTCGAGCGGCGGCGCTACGAGGAGGGCCTCCCGGAGGCCACGTCCGAGCCGGCCTGACCGAGCATCCCCGGCCGACCCGACGACGCCTCGACCACCCCCCTTGGGTGGCCCGGGTCGCTGCCGCGTGACCGTCGTCGGCGGTCGGGTACGGGAACGCCCGCACAATGAGGTCGTGCTTCGTAGGCCCCGCCCACCGACTCGTGCGCGGCGCCGTAGGTCGTGTCGTCCACGAGTGAGCGTCCGATCGGGAGCCGGGGGGAGAGTCGCATGACACGCCGCATCCTGGTTCCGCTCGATGGCTCGCTCGCCAGTGAGGCGGCCCTGTGGCACGCCGCGGCGGTCGTCGAGGCGATGGCCGACGGCTTGCTGCTACTCAGGGTGCTCCACCCGGGAGGCGACGACGAGGAAGGCATCGAGAACCGCTTCCTGCGCACCGAGGCGGCCGCCTACTTGGACCAGATGGCGGCACGCTTGAGCGAGCAGGGTGCCGACGTCGCCACCGCCGTGGCCGTCGGTGGTATCGCGGACGAGATCGTGCGCCACAGCGAGCGCGAGGACGTGGCCATGGTCGTGCTCACCTCCCACGGAGGGGGGGCGGCCTCGGGCTTCGCGCTCGGAGGGACGGCCCAGAAGGTCCTGTCGCGCGTCGAGACCTCCGTGATGGTGGTGCGACCCGAGGCCGCGAGCGCGCGCTCGGCGTCGGCCATCCATTACGATCGCGTGCTCGTGCCCGTCGACGGCTCCACCGCGAGCGAGTGGGCGCTCTTCCCGGCGGCGACGATCGCGCAGCGACACGCCGCCACGCTGCACGTGCTGCACGTCATGCCCGAGACGCCCCGGACGGGCGATCGGCTGCCGCCCTCCAGCGAGGAGGAGGACCTGCTCGAGCGGCTCACGCGGATCCGCCATGAACGCGGCGAGCGCTACCTGCGCGAGGTCGAGAACACGCTCACGCGTGACGACCTCCGGGTCGAGGGACGGCTCCTCCAGACGCCCGATGCCGCCGAGGAGGTCACGGCGATCGCGACGGCGCCCGACGTCGACCTGATCGCCCTCGACGCACGCTGCGCGACCAACGCGCGCGTCCGGATCGGCAGCGTGGCCAGAGCGCTCCTCGATGGATGCCGCGCACCGATCATCGTGCTCCAGGGGGGCCAACACGGTTCCGGCCGAGAGGCCGCGCGTGGACCGTCGAGCGGCTAGGGGAGCGCATGAGCACGGATACTAGCCTACGCGCCGAGGTGCGCCGCCTGGCCGAGGCCCACGCGAGGGCCGGCGGCGGGCAGCGCGAGTCGTTCATCACGCAGCGGATCCGTGAACTCGAACGCGGCTTCGACACCACCTACCGCGTGCTCGCGGCGGCGCGTTGGGGCCCCGGAGACCGCCCCGGTGCGGTCGAATGGCTCCTCGACAACGACTACGTGATCCAGGAGAACCTCAACCAAGTGCGCGGCAGCCTGCCCACCGGCTACTACCGCCGACTCGCGCTCGCGGGCAGCGGCACTTGGCCCGGTCGCCCCCGCGTCTACGCGCTCGCCAAGGCACTCGTCGACGGCATGGACCGACCCCTGGTGCTGGACGAGATCGACCCGCTGCTGACCGAGTACCAGGAGGTGACGCCCCTGACGATCGGTGAGCTCTGGGCCCTCCCGGCCATGCTGCGCCTGGCGATCTTGGAGGCGCTCGCCCCGAGCGCGGCCGAGGTCGCCGCCGCGGTCCGAGGAGACGCGGACGCCGATCCCGACCAGGACCTCGCGTGGGCGATCAGAGCCCTGCGCGACATCTCGACGTACGACTGGAAGGTCTTCGTCGAGGAGGCGAGTCGGGTCGAGCGCGTGCTCCGCCGCGATCGTTGGTACGGGTCCATGAGCTTCGAGACGCGCGACCGCTACCGCGAGGCGGTCGAGCGGCTGGCCAGGGGATCCGCGACGCATGACGAGGAGGCCGTGGCGCGGGCCGCGCTGCGCCTCGCCGGCGAGGCGCAGCCCCATCGAGACGACGCCGCGGCCGACGAACGCAGGGCCCACGTCGGCACCTACCTGCTCGCCGAGGGACGCGCGGCGTTGGAACGGGAGATCGATCACGTCCCCGACGTGTCCATGCGACTGCGCCGAAGCCTCGGAGCGCGCGCGCTGGGGATCTACATGACCGCCATCCTCCTGGTCTGGGCGGTGGTCACGTTGGTGCCCATGTCCTGGCTGTTCGGCGCGCAGGGCGGCGTCGCCTCGCTCCTCTTCGCCGTGCTGTTCGCCATCGGACCGGCGTTGGCGTTGGCCGTCGCGCTCGTGGACTGGCTGGTCACGCTGATCGTGCCGCCGCGGAAGCTGCCGCGCCTCGACGCCGACGAGCTCTCCGGACCGGGGAACCGCACCCTGGCCGTGATGCCCGTCATCGTGAGCACGTCGGGCGAGGTCGACGTGCTGCTCGCGCGGCTCGAGGTGCACTTCCTCGGCAATCGGCGCCCGTGGCTCACGTTCGCGCTCCTCACCGACTTCGCCGACGCCCCCCATCAGGAGGTCGCCGACGACGCGGAGCTGCTCGACGCGTTGCGCAGCGGCATCCGAGCGCTCAACGAGCGCTACGCCACCACCGGCGCCCCGGTCTTCCACCTCCTCCACCGGGAACGACGCTGGAACCCGGTGGAGCGCACCTGGATGGGCTGGGAGCGCAAGCGCGGCAAGCTCGAGGAGCTCAACGTCCTCATCACCGGCGCAGGCGCGACGAGCTTCGCCTTCATGCACGACGAGCCGGCCGACCTGCGCGACGTGCGCTTCGTGATCACGCTCGACGCCGACACGCGTCTGCCGCCGGGGACCGCCGCCGAGCTCGTCGCCGCCTTCCGGCATCCGCTCAACCGCCCCGTCGTCGAGGGCGAGACCGGCCGACTCCTCGCCGGCTACACCGTGCTCCAGCCGCGGATCGAGAACGATCCGACGCTCACGGAGGAGACCTCCTTCATGCAGGTGATGGCGACCACGACGGGCGTGGACCTCTACAGCCAGTCGGTGTCGGACGTCTACCACGACCTCGTGGGTGAGGCGGTCTTCGTCGGCAAGGGCATCTACGACGTGCCGGCGTTCGAGCGCTGCCTCCGCGGTCGCGCGCCCGAGAACCGCCTGTTGAGCCACGACCTCTTCGAGGGCGTGCACGGCAGCGTCGGGCTCGCCAGCAGCGTCGTGCTGTACGAGCAGTACCCGGCGAACGCCCTCGTGTACGCGAGGCGCCTGCACCGGTGGATCCGCGGCGACTGGCAGCTGCTGCCATGGCTCCTGTCGCGCCGGCTGCCAGGCGGTGAACGCGACGAGCGCAACACGCTGTCGCTCCTCGACCGCTGGAAGATCGGCGACAACCTCCGCCGCAGCGTCCACCAGCCGATCGTGTTGGCGCTCTTCGTCATCGCCTGGCTCGCGTTCGAGCCTGGCGTCGCGGCCGCTACGACCTTGGGGATCGTCCTCTTCCTGGCGATCCCGATGCTGTTCGGCGCCCTGGCGGCCGCCTACCGCGGCGTCGCGGGCCGCGCCTGGCGATCGATCGTCGAGTCGGGCGGCCACGCCGTCATGCAGGAGGCGCGGCGCTGGGCGCTGTCGCTCGTGCTGCTCGCGCACGAGAGCATCGTCAGCGTCGACGCCGTGGCGCGGACCCTCTACCGCATGGCGGTCAGCCGTCGCGGTCTGCTCGAATGGACGACGGCCGCCCACGCGGCCGGGGCGGTCGGTACCCACGTCGATGCGTCGACCGCCTGGCGACGGATGGCGTCGACGCCGATCCTCTCGCTCACGCTGCTGTTCATCGTGGCGGCGGTCGCGCCGGGCTCGCTCGGCGCCGCGCTGCCGTTCCTGCTGGTGTGGGCGCTCTCGCCCCTGACGGTCGCCGGCACGAGCCGCAGCACGCAGCGGCCGAGCGAGGCGCTGCGTGAGGGCGAGCGGCGCGAGCTGCGGCTGATCGCCCGCCGCACCTGGCTCTTCTTCGAGACGATGGTCGACACGCGCGACCACTGGCTGCCTCCCGACCACTACCAGGAGGATCCGGGGGGCGTGGTGGCCCGGCGGACCTCGCCGACGAATATCGGGATGCTCCTGGTGAGCACGCTCTCCGCCTACGACCTCGGGTTCCTCGGTGCTCGCGGGCTCGCGTCGCGCGTGGCCAACACGCTCGATACGCTCGACCGCCTGCCCCGCTACCGCGGCCACTGGCTCAACTGGTACGACACGCAGCGGCTGACGACGCTCGAGCCGCGCTACGTCTCGACCGTCGACAGCGGGAACCTGGCCGCCGCGTTGATGGCACTGGGGCGGGGACTCGAGGAGATCCGCACCTTGCCGCTCCCGAACCCGCGCCGCCTGCACGGCGTCGGCGACACCCTGGCCGTCCTGTCGGAGGTCGTGGAGCACCACCTGGTGCACGGCCACCCGGCCACGGCCGCCGGTGCGCGGTCCGTGATGCGCCGGATCCTGACGTTCGAGCACGACCTCCGTGCGGCCCGCGACGCACCGCTCCCCGAGCGCCTCGCGGCCCTCGAGCGGCTCGTCGCCGGCATCCCGTCCACGGCGGACGAGCTCCTCGCGCTGATCGACGCCCACCGCGGGTCGATCGCGTTCCTCGCGATCGCCGACATGCGGTCGTGGGTCGAGCACGCTCTCTCGGAGAGCCGGGCCATCGTCCGGGAGGTGTCGGACATCGCGCCGTGGCTGCCGCTGGTGGCGGCGCCGCCGGCGATCTACACCGAAGCGCCGCCGGGATCGGCGCTGGGTGACGCGGCGGGCCACCTCCTCGAGATCCTCGGCACCCCGCTCGATCTCGACCACGCACCGGAGCTGCTGGCGCGGAGCCGCAGCATCGTCGCCGACCTCGAGGTGCGGCTCGCTCGGCTCCCGAAGGGGGACGCGGGCGCCCAGGAGGCGCGCCGCTGGAACCGCGAGGTGATCGACGTGCTCCAGGGAGCCATCGCCGGCTCCGAGGAGCTGAGCCGGGAGCTCGGGACGCTGTCGCAACGCTGCTTGGCAGCGGCGCGCGAGATGGACTTCGCCTTCCTGTACGACCCCGCTCGTGATCTCTTCCGCATCGGCTACCACGTCTCGGCGGGCGAGTACGACCGGAACTACTACGACCTGCTGGCGTCCGAGGCGCGCACCGCCAGTCTCCTGGCCATCGCCAAGGGGGAGGCGCCGGTCGCGCACTGGCTGCAGCTGGGCCGACCGATCGCGCGCCTGCGCGGCTCCCGCGTGCTGCTCTCGTGGAGCGCGACCATGTTCGAGTACCTCATGCCGCCGCTGATGCTCCGCAACCCGCACCGCACGCTGCTCCACGAGAGCTGCCGCGGCGCGGTGGGCCAGCAGATCGCTTTCGCCAAGCGCCACCGCGTGCCTTGGGGCATCTCGGAGTCGGCGTTCGCGGAGCTCGGGACCGAGGGCGATTATCAGTACCGCGCCTTCGGCGTCCCCCGGATCGGCCTCAGGAGCGACCCCGGTCAACGGCTCGTGATCGCGCCGTACGCGTCGGCCTTGGCGCTCCCGGTGCAGCCGCGCGCGGTGGTGGCGAACTTCAGACGCATCGTGGCGATGGGCGGCCTCGGCCGGTACGGCCTCATCGAGTCCCTGGACTTCGGTCCCGTCGACTCGGCGACCCGGACCCCCACCCTGGTGCGCACCTACATGTCGCACCACCAGGGCATGATCATGGTCGCGGCGGCGAACCACCTGCTCGCCGACCGCATGGTCGAGCGCCTGCACACCGATCCCGAGATCGCCAGCGTGGAGCTGCTGCTGCACGAACAGATCCCGGTCACGACGCCGCCGCAGGTCCGCTGGCGGCGCCCGGCACCCGTCAAGGAGGGCCGCGCGCCACCGGCAGCGGACGCCGGCGAGCGCTGGAGCGTCGAGGCACGAAGTCCGACGGGCACGGCGATGCCGCTGTCGAACGGCACGACGCTCACGCTCGCGGACGAGGGCGGTTTGCGCTGGAGCCGTTGGGGGAGCGTCCTGCTCACGCGCTCCCGCGGCGAGGCGGGCGGGCAGAGCGTCTACGTCCGCGACGAAGCGTCGGGCGAACTGTGGTCCACGACCCTCTTGCCGACGGGCGGCGACAGCGCCTCGTGCTCGGCCACCTTCGGCCCCGACATGGTGAGCTACCGGCGCCACCACGCCGACATCCTCACGCGCGACGACGTCGCGGTGGCGGAGCGCGATTACGCGCAGGTGCGCCGCGTGACGCTGACGAATCAGAGCGACCGCGTGAGGCGGCTCTGGGTGACGAGCTACGCGGAGGTGGTGCTCGGGGACGACGCGGAGGACGTGCGCCACCCCGGCTTCGTCAGGCTCTTCGTGGAGAGCGCCTTCCGCAGCGAGCAGGGCGCCCTCGTGTTCCGGCGTCGCGGCCGCACGCCCGAGGAGCGCGCCGGCGTGATGGTGCACGGACTCGTGGCGCCGGCGTCGGTGCGCGAGACGCTGCGGTGGCTCACCGACCGGCGCGCCTTCCTGGGCCGCGGCGGCAGCGCTCGGGCGCCGCTCGCGCTGATGGGAGAGCACGACGCGTGGTCGAGCGACGACGGGAGCCTCGATCCCGTGATGGCGCTCGACTGTCGGGTGGAACTCGAGCCGCAGGCGACCGTCGAGCTCGCCTTCGTCACGACCACCGGACCGTCGGAAGAGGCGGCGATGGCGACGCTGCAGCGCTTCGAGTCGCCGCAACGCGTCGCCTTCGCCTTCGAGCGCGCCACGGCAGCGAGCGACGCCGAACTGGACGCGCTGGGGCTGAGCATGCACGACGCCGCCGACCTCAGCGCCCTGCTCGCCCTCGCGCTCGCGCCCCGCCCGGAGATGCGCGCCGCGGACGCGGCGGCCGGCACGCTCGAGGATGCGCTCTGGCCACAGGGGATATCGGGCGATCGGCCGATCGTGCTGCTCCGCGTCCAGGACGCCGATGCGCTGCCGTTCGTGAGGAACGTCCTGCGTGGCCACGCCTGGTGGCGCGGCCGTCAGATCGGCATCGACGTCGTCATCCTCGACGAGACCTCGAGCGGCTACGACCAACCGCTCCGCGACAGCCTCGACAAGCTCGTCACCGACATGGGGCGCCTCGGCAAGCTCCAGGGACCGGGGCAGGTGTTCGTGCGCGCCGCCGACCAGGTCGGTGACGCGGTCCGTGAGCTCCTCACGGCCGCTCGGGTGGTGCTCGACGCCTCGGCCGGCACGCTGAGCGCCCAAATCGGTCGCGTGCAACCGCGCGAGCCGATGCCCGCCTTCTCGCCGCTTCCCGGGTCCAAGGCGCCGTCGCCCGAGATCCCCGGCATCGAACGCCCCGAGGGCCTGCACCTCGACAACGGCTTCGGCGGCTTCGCGGGAGGCGGTGCCGCCGGCGCCAACCCCGCGGCCGCGAATCCCGCGACCGCGACCGCCGCACCGGCGCTTCACGCGGGAGCCGTCGCCGAGGCCGGGAGTGGAGACGCCGACTACGTCATCCACCTGGAGCCCGGGCAGCTTCCGCCGGCACCGTGGATCAACGTGATCGCCAACGCGAGCTTCGGCTTCATGGTGAGCGAGAGCGGCGCCTCCTGCACGTGGGGCCGCAACAGCGGTGAGCATCGCCTGACGCCGTGGGGCAACGACCCCGTGAGCGACCCGACCGGCGAGGCGTTCTTCCTGCGCGACGAGGAGACCGGGGCGGTGTGGTCGCCGACGCCGGCGCCCGCGCCCGCGCCCGCCGCCTACCGCGTGCGCCACGGCGCGGGGCGCACGGTGTTCGACCATCACTCGCACGGCCTGGAGCAGGAGCTCGAGACGTTCGTGCATCCCGACGAGAGCGTCAAGCTGACGGTGCTGCGCCTCCGCGACCGCTGGGACCGGCCGCGACGGATCACGCTGACCGCCTACGTCGAGTGGGTGCTCGGCACGACCCGCGCCCGGCACGCCCCGTACATCGTCCCGGAGTTCGATCCCGACACGGGCGCCCTG
>SKWV01000292.1 GCA_007128755.1 Trueperaceae bacterium | reverse complement strand
GCCCGGCCCGCGCCCACGTCGCCCACCCCCTTGACGCACCACCCCGGCGGATGCATGCTGCGCCATGCGCTCGCCGGTCCGGGGGCCGGACGGCCTCACCGCGTCGCTCTTCGCCGTGGCAGTCGTGATCGGCGGGAGCAACTTCCTGGCCGTGCGCCTGAGCAACCTGGAACTGCCGCCGTTCTGGGGCGCCGGCTTGCGGTTCACGCTCGCCGGGCTCGCGTTCCTCGCCATCACCGCGGTCCTGCGGCTGACGCTGCCCAGGGGCCGTGCGCTGCTGCTGATGGCCGCGTTCGGCGTGCTAGGCATCGCCGGCTTCTACGCCCTCATGTACTGGGCCCTGCTCTCGGTGACGGCCGGCGTGGCCACCGTCGTCATGGCGATCGTGCCGCTCGTCACGCTGCTGCTGGCCGGCGCGCAGGGCCTGGAGCGCATCAGGGCGCGGAGCGTGGCCGGCGCCTCGCTGGCGGTCGCCGGCATCGCGTGGTTGGCGCTCGAGCCCGGACGGATCTCGCTGCCCCTCGGCGCGTTGCTCGCCATGATCGGCGCCGTGCTGTGCGTGAGCCAGAGCATCATCGTCGGCAAGCGCTTGCAGCAGCACCACCCTGCGGTGATCAACGCGGTCGCGCTCGTCGTGGGCGCGGCGGTGCTCGTGGCGCTCTCGGCCGTCGCCGGCGAGCCGTGGGCGCTTCCCCGGCGCCCCGAGGCGGCTTGGGCGCTCGCGTACCTGGTGACGTTCGGCTCCGTCGGCCTCTTCTTCGCGCTGCTCACGGTGATCCGGCGCTGGACCGCGTCGGCGACCTCGTACCTGTTCGTGCTCTTCCCCGTCGCGACGATGGCGCTCGAGGCGCTGCTGTTCGGGGAACCGGTCACGGTCGCCGCCGGCGCCGCCGCGCTGCTGGTCATGTCGGGCGTGTGGTTCGGCGCTCTGGCGCCCGACCGGCCGCCCGCGGACGCCGCCACGGCTTGACGCCCTAGCGCACGCCCACCCGCGGCGCGACCCGCTCGAAGCACGGCAGCGACCGCTCGATCATCTCGTCGCTCGCCGTGAGCGACAACCGGAAGTAGCCAGGCAGCTCGAACACGCCGCCGGGGAGCACGTAGACGCCCTCGTCGGCGAGCCGCTCGCAGAAGGCTCCGTCGTCCTCCTCCGGCGACCTGACCACGATGTAGAACGTCCCTTCGGGGACGGTCACCTCGTAGCCCAGCGCGGTGAACGCCTCGACCACCCGATCCCGCCGCCGCTGCAGCGCCGCGATGTCGATCGTGAACGAGTCGATGTCGGCGATCGCGTGCTGCAGGAGCGCGTTGGGGAACGCGTACCCGGTCGTGAGCTGCGCGGCGAGGATGGCCTCGCGCAGCGACGGCCGATCACGCATGGCGGGTGGCAGCGCGATGTAGCCGATGCGCTGGCCGGGCGTCAGCAGCGTCTTGCCGTACGTGTAGAGCAGCAGCGTGTCGTCGTAGTACGCGGTCGGGCTCGGGTAGGGGCGGCCGTCGAACACGATGCGGCTATAGGCCTCGTCCGAGAGGAGGTAGATGCGGCGGCCGGAGCGTTCGGACGCGCGCTTCAGGATGCCGGCCAGGGCCTCGAGCGTCTCCGGCGGCACGATCTTGCCCGTCGGGTTGTGGGGCGAGTTGACGATGATGGCCCGCGTCCGCTCCGTCATGGCGGCCTCGATGGCGGCGAGATCGAGGTCGAACGTGTCGCGGTCGATCCCCACCCGCACGGGCCGCCCGCCTGCCGCGACGATCATCGACTCGTAGAAGAACCACGGCGGGCTCACGAAGATGACGTCGTCGCCATCGTCCACGAGCGCCGCGAGCGCGACGCTCAGCGCGGCGAAGGCGCCGTTCGTCATGAAGACGTCCTCGTCCTCGAACGCCAGCCCGCGGTGCTGCCTCAGCGACGCCGCCACGGTGCGGCGGGCGTGGGGCTCGCTCGACTTGTAGGCGTACCAGCTCGGGTCCTGGGGAGGCACGTGGCGCTGCAGCGCCGTCACGTACTCGGGGAGCGGCAGCTCGTGGGGGTTGCCGAACACGAAGTCGCAGGTGTCGGGATCCTTCGGGTCACGGCGACTCCAGGCGGAGTCCTGCATGAAACCGAGGAAGGGGCGCATCGCCTGCGCGACCTTCGTGATGCGGGTGGATACGGCGTGTCCCGACATGTGATGCTCCTTTCGCTGCTCCGTTCGGTCGAACCGTGACGATACACGTCGTCGGCGCGCCGGGGCCCGTATCGGTACCACTCCCGGGCGACGCTAGCAGTCGACACTTCGATGCGCATCGAAGTGTCGACTCCTAGTGGTCCGCGACCTCACCACGACCACCCGCTCCGCCGCCGACCGCGTGCGGATCGAACGGCCGCCCAACGAGCGCCGTCACGCGTCACGACGGGCCGAGCACCCGACCTCACTCCGCGAGCAGCGCCGCCACCGGCAGCTCCGCCAGGCACGCCTCGAGCTGGAGGGCGCCGTCGGCGTCGGGCGCCAGCTCCCGCTCCGACAGCACATCGGTGAACGCCTGGGCGCGCAGCTCCTCCGGGATCGCGAGCCGCGTCGATCCCCACCCGCGTGGCAGCAGCTGCTCCTCACCCTGCAGCAGCGGCCAGACGAGCCTGGGGGCGACCACGATCAGCGTGCGCCCCTCGTGGCGGCGCGCGTAGGCGATCACGCGGTCCGCGTGCGGGCCCTCGACAGCGAGCGCGTGGTAGGCGCCGCTGGTCAACAGCTCGGGGTGCGCCGAGCGCACCTCCAGCAGCCGCCGGATGATGCGTTGCTTGATGCGCCCGTCCGGCCACGTCGCGAGGTCGTCGCGAGGCGACGCCGGGCGAGCGATGGACTCGCGGCGGGCCTCGTAGTCGACGGGCCGTCGGTTGTCGGGATCCACCAGGCTGAGATCCCAGAGCTCCGTGCCTTGGTAGACGTCGGGCACGCCCGGGCTCGTCAGCTTGAGGAGGACTTGCGCGAGGCCGTTGACGGCGCCCGCCGGAGCGATCTCGCGCACGAACGCGGCGACGTCGTCCACGAACGGCCTGCTCAGCTCCGGATCGAGGCACCGGGTCACGAACGACGACACCGCCTGCTCGTAGTCCTCGTGCGGCGCCGCCCAGCTCGTGTGCAGCTTCGCTTCCCGCACCGCCTTCAGCATGTAGGCGTCGATGCGCTCCACGAACGACGCCTCGACGTCCGCTCCGACGGGCGACGAGGGCCAGGCGCCGACCACCGTCTGATAGAAGAGGTACTCGTCCGCGCGGCTCGGCGCCGCTCGGCCGTCGACCTCGGTCCGTTTGCGCCGGTTCAGCAGCATCCAGCGCTGGACGCGGCGGCTCCACGAACGCGGCACCTCGCTGAGGACGTTCAGGCGCGCGCGGACGTCCTCGCCGCGCTTGTGGTCGTGCGTCGCGGTGGTCAGCATCCCCTGAGGGTGGCTGCGGAGGCGCCGACGGTTCGCCTCGTGGAAGGCGTTGACGGAGGTCCCGAAGCGATCCGGCTCGCTCCCCACCTCGTTCAGCGACACCAGCCGGACGGCGCGGTAGAAGGTCGTGTCCTCGACCGCCTTCGCCGTCACGGGCCCGGTGTACTGCTGGAACTTGAGCGCGGCGTCGACCACGTCGCGACGTCGGTAGCTCCGGTCGTCCCTGAGCAGGTCGAGCGTGAGCACGCTGCTCACGAAGTCGTAGATGGAGGTGTCGGGCGTGCGCGCCGCCCGCCGCGCCTTCGCGATGGCCCAGTCGATGTCGCGGCGGTCCTCGCTCGAAGTCGAACGCGCCGTGACGTAGGTGCGGTAGACCGGGAAGTGCGCCACGACGTTCGCGAGCGCCTCCCGGAACGCCAGCAGCGCGTAGTCGCGGCTCGTGCGGTGCTGCTTGGCCAGGCGGTTGAAGCCGTTCGCGAGGACGTTCAGTTCGCTCGCCAGCGCCTCGCTCATGATCTGGTGCTTCGCCGAGACGATCATCTCCTCGAGATCGGTCGCGCCACCGGTGACGCGCGCGAAGGTGCGGGTGAGGGCTCGTTCGGCGGCGGCGTCGACCTGCACGCCGTTCACGTCGGCCAGGAACTCGTAGCCGGTGGTCCCACTCGCCGCCCAGTCGCTGCGGAGCGCCTCGTGCCGAGCCAGGATCTTCTCCACCACGACGTACAGCGGCCCCTCGCGGCCGTGGTCGCGAGGCCGCGACCGTGCGGCGAGCCGCTGCAGTCGCTGCAGGTAGCCCTTCGGGTCGCGGAGCCCGTCGACGTGATCCAGGCGCAGCCCGTCCACCTTGCCCTCGGCGAGCAGACGGCCGATCAGCGTGTGGCTCGCTTCGAACAGCTCCGGTTGCTCCATGCTGAGACCGGCGAGGTCGTTGATGTCGAAGAAGCGCCGGTAGTTGATCTCGTGCGCCGCCACACGCCAGTACGCCAGGCGGTACGACTGCCGCTCGAGCAGCCGGTGCAGGGTGTCGAACGATCCGCCCTCGCCGGCACGGCCGTTGAGTTCGGCCACGGCACCCTCGACGGCGCGGGCGGCGTCCGGGCCTTCGGCGAGGACCTCCGTCAGTCGCGCCTGCGCCTCCGCGACGCCCTGTCGGCGTGCGCGGGTGGAGCGGTGGCCCAGCATCGCGTCGCGGAAGTCCGCGGCGACGGCGCCCAATGCGGGAGCGGCGTCGCCGGCCCGGTGGGCCGCCGCCTGCAGGATGCCCGGGTAGGTCCTCGGGCCGATGGGCAGCCGGTGCTCGTGGTAGCCGACCTCGAACGTCCCGGCGGAGGGGTCGACGCGGAGGCGCAGCTCGCCGCGCTCGAGGACGGCGCCGTAGTGATCGCCCAGGACGGGGAGCAGCACCTTGCCCACCAGGGTCCGCTCGGGAGACGACCAGTCGATGTCGAAGTAGGCGGCGTAGGGCGAGGCGGGGCCCCACTCGAGCACGTCCATCCACCACGGGTTGTCCGGACCGATCCCCATGTGGTTGGGGACGAAGTCGAGGATGAGCCCCATGTCGTGGCGATGGAGCTCGGCGACGAAGGTGTCGAACGCCTCGGCGCTGCCGAGCTCGGGGTTGAGCCGCGTGTGGTCGACGATGTCGTACCCGTGCGCCGAACCCTCCCTCGCCATGAAGATCGGCGACGCGTACACGTGGCTGGCGCCGAGCGTCGCCAGGTACGGCACCACCCGCCGCGCGTCCTCGAAGCCGAACTCGGGCGAGAACTGCAGGCGGTACGTCGCCCGCGGCGCGGGCGCGGCGGCGCGGGTCACGAGGCCGGTCCCGGGACCAGGATCCACGCCACCGACCACGGCGGGAGCTCCCCGCGCGCGAGGGAGGCGGCGACGTCGTCACCGAAGGCGTACAGGAGCCGATCCGTCGGCCCTGCCGGCAGCCGGCCTACCCGCTCGGGCGAGGGGTTCGCGCGAAGCCACAGCTCGGAGCCGTCGTCGAGTGGCCAGCGCACCTGGAGGCCGCGCGACGCGAGGATCTCCGCCTGCGCGGCGCCGGGCCGCACCCGCCCGATGAGCGGGACGATCTCGCGCCGCCGCAGCGCGAGCAGCTCGCGGTAGTGCTCGAGTCGTCGCGCGTGCTCGCCCTCTCCCGTGCGCTCCCAGTCGAGCTTCGAGCGCAGGAACGTCTCCTCGGCGTTGGGGTCGGGGATCGCCGAGCGCGCGTCCTCGGAGGCGAACTCCGGGAAGTGCGCGAACTCCCGGCGGCGGCCCTCGCGCACCGCGTCCGCGAGTTCGTCGTGGAAGTCGCAGAAGAACGAGAACGGCTCCCTCGCCCCCCACTCCTCGCCCATGAACAGCATCGGCGGGCTGGGGGCGAGCAGGACGATCGCGCTCAGCGCTCCGGTGGCGCGGGGCTCGCTCAGCAGGGCGAGCCGCTCGCCGAACGCCCGGTTGCCGACCTGGTCGTGGTTCTGCAGGAACGCCACGAACGCGGTCGGCGGCAGGTGCGCGCTCGGCGTCCCGCGCGGTTCTCCCCCGCGGGGACCGTACGGCTCGCCCTGGTAGGCGAAGCCCTCGCTGAGGCAGCGCGCGAGGTGCTCGAGCGGGCGGTCGGCGTACGCCGCGTAGTAGCCGGCCCGCTCGCCGGTGGCCAGCACGTGCGCGGCGTGGTGCACGTCGTCGTTCCACTGCGCCGTGTACGAGCGCGCTCCAGCGTCGCCCGCGCGCTCCAGATGGCGCGCATCGTTGTGCTCGTTCTCCAGGATCAGATGCACGTGCCGCTCGTCGCCGACCTCGCGCCGCACGCGCGCGGCGAGCTCGTCCAGGACGTGCGTGTCGCTGTCGTCGACGATGGCGTGCACCGCGTCGAGACGCAAGCCGTCGAAGCGGTACTCCTGCAGCCAGTACAGGGCGTTGTGGATGGCGAAGTCGCGCACCTCACGGCGGCCGTAATCGATCGCGGCCCCCCACGGGGTCTCGACGCGGTCGGTGAAGAACTGCGGCGCGTAGAGGTGGAGGTAGTTGCCCTCCGGCCCGAAGTGGTTGTAGACGACGTCGAGGATCATCATCAGGCCGCGCTCGTGGGCGGCGTCGACGAGCCGCTTGAGGTCGTCGGGCGCGCCGTACGTGGCGTCGGGAGCGAACGGCAGCACCCCGTCGTAGCCCCAGTTGCGGCGGCCCGGGAAGGCGGCGATCGGCATCAGCTCGATCGCGGTGACGCCCAGGTCGACGAGGTGATCGAGCCGGTCGCGCACGCCGTCGAAGGAACCCTCGGGAGAGAACGTCCCGACGTGCAGCTCGTAGACGACGGCCTCGTGCCACGGCCGGCCGCGCCAGGCGTGCTGCCGCCAGCGGTACCCCTCGGGGTCGATCACGGCGCTCGCGCCATGCACGTCGTCCGGCTGCGAGCGCGACGCCGGATCGGCAACGTCGTGGCGTCCGTCGATCCGGAAGGCGTAGCGCGACCCGTCCGCGGCCTCGTCGCCGGTCGTCTCGAACCAGCCGTCGCCGACGGCGGTCATGTCGACCGAGGGGCCATCACGCAGGAGCAGCTCGACGCGGCGCGCCGCCGGCGCCCACAGGCGGAACCGCACGCCGCCCTCGCGCACGGAGGCGCCGAACGGCATGGCGTGCGCGTGCCTCATCGCCGCTTCCGGATGGGCGCAGGCTGCGGCGGGTCTCCGGCCCGGAGGCCAGCGGCGGCCTCGTGCAGCCTCAGGATCTGCATCGAGTGCGCCTCGAGCGTACACGTCGCGGCCGCGGCGAGGCTCGCGGGGGGTCCGCCATCGTCGTCGGCGGCGGTGTCGACCACCACGATCCAGGTGCCATCGGACGGATCGTCCGGCACGTGGACCGTGAGCGGCTCGTGCGCGGCGTTGACCAGCACGAGGAAGGTGTCGTCAGGCTCCTGCTCGCCCGTCTCGGTGAGGTGCAGCAGCCCCGCCTCGCCGCTCAAGCGGATGCCGAGCGACTTGGCGTGCGGATCGTTCCAGTCCGCCGGCGTCATCTCGGCACCGTCGGGGCGCAGCCACACGACGTCCTTGACGTCGGTGCCGGGGATGATCCGGCCGTGGAAGAAGCGGCTGCGGTGGAACACGATGTGATCGAGCCTGAGCGCGATCAAGCGCTTGGTGAAGGCGAGCAGCGCCTCGCCCTCCTCGTCGATGCCTTGCCAGTCGAACCAGCTCAGTGCGTTGTCCTGGGGGTAGGCGTTGTTGTTGCCGCCTTGGCTGCGGCCGAACTCGTCGCCGCCCAGCAGCATCGGCGTGCCTTGCGAGACCAGCAGTGTCGCCAGGTGATTGCGCATCTGGCGGTTGCGGAGACGCCGGATGTCGGGGTCGTCGGTCGGCCCCTCCACGCCGTGGTTCCAGCTGTAGTTGTGGGCGTGGCCGTCGCGGTTGTTCTCGCCGTTCGCGTGATTGTGCTTGCGGTCGTAGGAGACGAGGTCGCGGAGGGTGAAGCCGTCGTGGGAGGTGACGAAGTTGACGCTGGCCCAACTCCGCCGGCCACCCTTGTCGAACAGGTCGGCCGAACCGGAGAACCGCTTGGCGAAGTCGGAACGCTGCCCCGCGTCCCCCTTCCAGAACCGGCGCATGGTGTCGCGATAGCGGTCGTTCCACTCGGCCCAACCGGGTGGGAAGGCGCCGACCTGGTAGCCGCCCGCGCCGGTGTCCCACGGCTCGGCGATGAGCTTGACGCCGGCCAGCACCGGGTCCTGGGCGACGGCGTCGAGGAAGCTCGCCTCGGCGTCGTACCGGCCCTCGACGCGCGCGAGCGTGGTGGCCAGGTCGAACCGGAAGCCGTCGACCTGCATCTCCTCGACCCAGTACCGAAGCGAGTCCGTCACCATCCGCAGCACGTGCCGGTGACGCAGCTCGAGCGCGTTGCCGGTGCCGGTGAAGTCGTTGTAGTAGCGCTCCTGTCCCGCGACCAGGTGGTAGTAGGACCTGTTGTCGATGCCGCGGAAGGAGAGCGTCGGCCCGAGCTGGTTGCCCTCGGCGGTGTGGTTGTAGACGACGTCGAGGATCACCTCGATGCCGGCGTCGTGCATGCGCTGGACGAACGCCTTGAAGTCCGAGAGCCCGCCCCGGCCGATGTACTCGGGGTGAGGCGCGAAGAACTGGATCGAGTTGTACCCCCAGTAGTTGCGCAGGCCCCGCTCGATCAGGTGGCGATCATGGACGAAGGCGTGGACGGGGAGCAGCTCGACCGCCGTGATCCCCAAGTCGCGCAGGTACTCGACCACCGGCGCCGTGCCCAACGCGCCGAAGGTACCGCGCTCCGCTTCCGGCACCTGGGGGTGGCGCATGGTGAAGCCGCGCACGTGCATCTCGTACACGATCGTCTCGTGCCACGGGCGCGGCTCGGGACGGCGCCCCCAGGTGTACGCCGGGTCGACCACGCGGCACTTCGGCATGAACGGCGCGCTGTCGCGCTCGTCGAACGACAGGT
The DNA here is from genome assembly GCA_007128755.1 of Trueperaceae bacterium. GTDB lineage: Bacteria > Deinococcota > Deinococci > Deinococcales > Trueperaceae > SKWV01. Next base: position 918 of record SKWV01000292.1, on the reverse strand, counting down.
CCTGCGCCGCATCGCCGATGCGGTACCCGAACAGCGCGTCGTCCCACGTCAGCGAGCCGGCGATCGCCTTCGCGTAGGGATCGAGCAGCAACTTGTGATGGTTGAAGCGGTGGCCCTGCTCGGGCGCGTAAGGACCGTGCACCCGGTAGCCGTAGAGTTGGCCGGGCCGAACGTCCGGGAGGTAGGCGTGGAAGATCTCGTGCGTGTACTCGGGCAGGACGACGCGCGCGATCTCGCGCTCACCGTCGTCGTCGAACAGGCAGAGCTCCACCTGCTCGGCGTGCGCGCTGAACAGCGCGAAGTTCGTGCCGGAGCCGTCCCAGGTCGCGCCCAGCGGATGGGAGCGGCCGGGCCACACTCGAAATGTCGTCGCGTCCATCGCTGATCTCCCTCGGGCGGGACCATCGTTCAGGTACGGAGCTCGTTACCCGGCGGAGTCGGATCGTCACGCTTCGGGGGCCCGGTCCGGCGTCGCCACCGCCCCTGGGCGGCGGAACCGGTGTGATGGTAGCACCCGATCCGGCCGCGACCGTGGCCAGATGGCACTCGCTGGACGGGTGTCGGCGGCCGAAGCCCACCCGTGCGCGTACCGCGACGACCCGACCGACTCAGTCATCGCACCCGCAGGTGCCTACTCGTAGTGCGTCCACATGCGAAGCACCTTGAGCACACGTTCATCGTCGAGCACCTGGTAGACCAGCCGGTACTGGATGTTGATGCGGCGCGAGTAGGCGCCGGACAGGTCCCCGACGAGTCTCTCGAACTGTGGCGGGGATCGGTACGGCTCGTCCGCCAGGAGCACCAGCAACGCCTCCACCTTCGATCGCAGTCCCGATGATGCGAGCTTCCGCGCATCCCGCCAGTCCTCTTCGCTGACCAAGACCGCGTTCCCGTACGCTAGCGACCCCCGTACGCCCG
>SKWV01000449.1 GCA_007128755.1 Trueperaceae bacterium | reverse complement strand
CTCCCGTACTTGCTCGCGTACACGATCAGGACCTTCATGTGGGTCCCCCTTTCCGTCGACGCATGCTAGGAGGGGGCGGATGGGCGGCGCGCCACATGGTGATGTGGGCCGGGATGTGGGGCGCAGGCAGGACGGCCTACGATCGAGGCTCAGGCGGTCGGTGCGCGTGGAAGGGGACTCGCGCGGCCGCCCCCACCCCACCCGAATTGCGTCGCCGCCGCTCGGGCGACCTCGTCGACCGTGCGGCCGCCGTCGACGGTCATCCTCTGCAGACCGAGGGCATCGGTCTCGGCGTGCACCCACGCCGCGAAGCGGACATCGCGCTCCATCCAGTTCTCGAAGGCGCGCTCGGGATCGTCGCTCGACGCCACGACGCTCCTCGCCCACGCTCGCCGTCGGTAGTGGCGCCGCTGGAAGTCGGGGGCGGCGACGAGCCACAGCGCACGGTCCCCGCGCGGCACGACGGCGGACACCTCGGCGGGGAGCAGCGCCGTACCCTCGACCAGCAGCGGCCGCGGCCGGGCGCAAGCCACGACGTCGGCGAGGACCATGGCGAAGTGCTCGCGGTAACAGGCGACCGCCTCGCGCACGAGCTCGTCGACAGGCCGCAGCCAGCGCTCGTTCGCCGACGCGGCCAGCCAGCGCACCAGCTCCGGCTGCCGCGCCGGATCGAGGCGGGGCACATGGTCCTCGAACGCTTCGTCGACACGGTAGACGTCGATCTCGAAGCGACGGGCCAACACCTCGGCGACCGTGCTCTTGCCGGCACACGGCGAGCCGCCGAGCCAGAAGACGTCGCTCAGGGCGCTTCCGGCGTCGCTGGTTCGCTGGTCGTCGTCCACACGCTCCATGCCGTCCCCATGATAGGTACGCGAGGCTGCTGCGATCGCTCCGCGACTCAGGCGGCGCCCGTCGGGCATGCTGCGAGCACGGTGCGGACGAGGTCGCCCGCTTCGCGCGGAGCAGTGGCGGGCCCGGCCACCATCGCGCACGCCGTGACGCCACCCAGCGCAGGTGCGTGGAACGCGCTCGCGCCGTAGCCGGGCCCGCCGCCCTCATGACCCCAGATCGGGCCAGACGGCGAGGCGGGATCTCCCATGAGCCCGAGGCCATAGCTCGGTTCGGACCAGGGGGCCGACGGGACGCCGATCGGAACGAGCTCGCGCATCTCGGCGACGGCCTCGAGCGACACCAGACGACCGCCGAAGAGCCCGTCGTAGCACCTCGCGATCTCGGAGGGGGTCGAGGCGACGACGCCGTGGGAGACCCAACCGGGGTGATAGTGCGCGCGGGTGTCGACGACGCTCCCGTCGTCCGTGATCTCGCTCGTGGGCGCCGGAGCGAGGTCGGCCATGTCCGCCATGCTCTCCACCACGGCCGTCCGCCGCAGGGCGAGGGGCGTCGCGATCCGCTCCTCGACCAGGCGCGCCAGGCTTGCATCGGCGACGCGCTCCGCGATCGACCTCAAGAACATGTAGCCGATGTTGGAGTAGGCCCAGCCCTCGTCCGGCTCGAACGAGAGCCCGCGCTCGACCGTCTGCCGCGCGAACGTCTCGTGCGTCCAGGGCGACGACGACGTGCGCCGGACCGCCTCCTGGTACGCGCCGAGTCCGCCGTAGTCCCGCAGGCCCGACGTGTGCCTGAGCATCTGACGCAGGGAGATGCGTCTCGCACCGGGCACGTCGGGATACCAGCGGGCCAACGGATCGTCGAGGGAGAGTCGTCCTTCCGCGCGCAGACCCAGGATCACCACCGCGATGCACGTCTTGGTGATGCTGTAGGCGAGGAAGCGCGGCTCGCCCGCGTGCGACGGTCGCCACGCGGCGACGACTCGCGCACCGGCGGCAGGCACGACCGCCACGCCGGCGTGGAGGCGGTCGGGGGCGAGCGCAGCGAGCGCCTGCGCTGCGATGTCGCTGGCGCCGGCCCTGTGTTCGGCTGGCCGGTGTGTATGTCGTCGCGCACGTCCGATCCGCAGAGCATACGGCGCCGGCGGGCGGCGACTCGAACCGCAAGTCAGCGCAACCGGTACGGGTGGCGAACCTCCGGGGCGTCCGCCGGGAAAGTCTCGTCACGCGTGACGAGCAGCTGACCACGGGTGCGTGCCGTCGCCCAGACGAGCGCGGCGGGCAGGCGCACCGACCGTGTCCGCCGCAGCCAGCCGGCCTCCCGCGCGATCACGTCGTCGGCGCTGACGATGGAACAGGTCGCCAAGAGAGCCTCTACCGCCCGCTCGCGAGCGTCGGTCGTCGCTCCGGTCCACAGTTCGGCGGCCGAGATCGCGCTGACGTCGATCTCCCGGTTGCGCTCGAACTCGTGAGCCGCCTCACTCCGGCCCTGGAGGTAGTCGATCAACACGTTCGTGTCGACGACGGCCCTCACCGGTCCGGCTCAGGCTCGAGCCGCGGCACGTCGGGGAACCGCCCCCTGAGTGCCTGCATCGGCTCCACGGGAACGAGTTCCACGCGGTTACCCACCGCGAACGCCTCGACCTTCTGACCGG
>SKWV01000305.1 GCA_007128755.1 Trueperaceae bacterium | reverse complement strand
CGGCGCTCGAGCGCCGCGCGCTCGGCCTCCAGCGCGGCGACGTCCGCCGATTGCCGCTCGAGCGCCGCCACGTCGTGCTCGATGCGCGCGCGCAGCGCCAGCACCGCGTCCTCGTCGCCGCCGTGCTTCCGGAAGAGCCGATCGAGCTCCGAGCGCCGCGTCTCCGCCCGGTCCAGCGCGGCGGGGTCGGCGTCGAGATCGTGCAGGAACGCCTCGAGCTCGCTCGACACGGCCTGGGCGCCGTCGAGCGCCACGCGGAGCTCCTCGGCGAGCGCCGTCAGCGGCGGCGCCTGCCGCGTCGCCGCCGCGAGCGAGCGCTGCGCCTCGGCCAAGGCGTCGATGGCCCCTCCATCGCGACCGTCGAAGGCTCCAGCGACACCGTCCACGGCTCCTTGGCCGCCGTCGAGGGCGGCGAGCGCCCGGGCGACGCTCTCGCGCACCCGGTCGGCGCCCCGCAGGAGCGCGAGCCGTTCGTCGAGATCGGCGCTCTCACCGGGCCTGATGCCCGCGGCGTCGAGCTCGTCACGGTCGTGCCGGAGGATCTCGAGGCGACGCTCGCGATCCTGCGCCGCGGCCCGGAGCTCGGCGAGGGCGGTGTCCGTGCGGGTGAGCGCGGCGTGCGCCTCGCGATAGGCGGCGAGCGCCGTGCGGCCGGTGTCGTCCAAGAGCGCATCGAGGGTCAGGCGCTGCTGCTGGGCGTCGAGCAGCGTGCGGTAGGCGTGCTGGCCGAAGATGCCGACGACGGCGTCGAGCGCGCTCTGCAGCTCCGCCACCGTCACCACCTCGCCGTCGAGGCGGGCGAGGTTGCGACCCTCCGGCACGATCCGCCGAGCCGCCGTGGCGATGGGGCCGCCGTCCTCGAAGTGGAGTTGGACGAGCGCCGACGTCGCGCCGGCGCGCACCACGCCGGCGTCGGCGCGGCCGCCCGAGACGAGCGCCAAGGCGTCGACCACGAGCGACTTGCCCGCGCCCGTCTCGCCGGTGAGCACGTTGAGGCCCGGCCGCAGCGGTACCTCGACGGCGTCGGCGATGGCGAAGTCCTTCAGCTCGATGGCGCGCAGCACGCTGACCAGGATACGTCTCCCGACGTGGCTCCGCTCTCCCCCCGCGGTTCGTGCCGGGGTGGACCGTATGCTCGTGCCATGGACATGGTGCGTTACGTCGAGTGCCCGCGAGACGCCTGGCAGGCGCTGCCGGGGCCCCTCCCGCTCGAGGCGCGGCGGCGCTTCCTGGTCGCCTGCGCCGAGGCCGGGCTGCGCGCGCTCGACGCCGGCTCGTTCGTGTCGCCGCGCGCGGTGCCGCAGCTCGCCGACAGCGCCGAGATGCTGGGCGGTCTCGCGCTCCCCGAGGGGAGCGAGGTGCTCGCGATCGTGGCCAACGACCGCGGCGTCGAGCGGGCCCTGGCCGTCGCGGGGGTGCACGCCCTGGGGTTGCCGGTGTCGCTCTCCGCGCGCTTCGAGGCGCGGAACGTCGGCCGCACGCCGGACGCGACGCAGGCCTGGCTGCCGCGCTGGCGGGAGCGAGTCGTGGCCGGCGGACGCACCCCCGTCGTCTACCTGTCGATGGGCTTCGGCAACCCCGACGGCGAGCCCTGGCATCCCGACGACACCGCCGCGGCCGTGGCGCGCGTGCGCGCCCTGGGGATCGACCGCATCGCGCTCGCCGACACCGTGGGCCGCGCGGGGGCGAGCGAGGTGGAGGCGGTGCTCGCGGCGTGCGACCGCCCCGGCGAGCTCGGCCTCCACCTGCATGCCCGGCCGGAGGCCTGGGAGCCGCTCCTGGCTGCGGCGCTCCGCCATGGCGTCCGCTGGTTCGAGGGCGCGTTGGGCGGGCTCGGCGGCTGCCCCTTCGCCGACGACGCGCTCGTCGGCAACCTGCCGACGGAACGCGTCGTGCCCTGGCTGCACGCTCGCGGGCTCGTCACGACCGTCGACGAGGCCGCGCTGGAGGGGCTGGCGCAGGACGCGGCGACGCTCGCCGGCATGGCCGGCTGAGCCGGGGCGTCAGGGCGGCCCGGCGCGCTCCAGCTCGAGGCGCGCGGCCTCGAGGAAGCGCGCGTGGGCGGTGTCGATGTCGACCCCCTCGAGGGTCGCGCCCGCCGCGGCCACGTGCCCGCCGCCGCCGAGGGCGATGCAGATCGCCTGCGCCGACACGCCCGGGCGCGAGCGCACGCTCAGCTTGACGCCCTCCTCGACCTCGCGCAGGAAGACGGCGATGCGCGCGCCCTCGGCGTCGCGGATCACGTTCACGAAGTCGCTGCTGTCGTCCTCGGTCTCGCCCAAGCGCTCGCGCATCTCGGCGGTCTGGCGGACGCTCACCACGGCGCCGCCCTCGTCGAAGCGCACCGTCGCCATCACCAGCGCGAGCATCTTGAAGTGGTCGGGGTGCCGCCAGCGCAGGCGGTCGATCAACTCGGCGTAGGGGAGACCCGTGGCGATGAGGTCGCCGGCGGCGCAGAGCACGTCGCGATCGGTGTTGCCGAAGCGGAAGGTGCCGGTGTCGCTGACGATGCCCATGAGGCACGGGATCGCCAACGCCTGATCCCACTCCAGGCCGAGCACGTCGATCAGGTCCTTCACCATGAGCGCGGCCGCGGCCTTCTGGGGAGCGACGACCGCGATGTCGGCCTCGCCCGGGTTCGTGCCGTGATGATCGAGGTTGATCACCATGTCGGCCCCGTCGATCGGCGCTCCGGCCGCGCGCCGCAGGTCCGAGTCGAGCACGACCAGGAGCGTCCGCTCCGGCAGCGACGTCAGCGGCTCAGAGAGCTCGCCCTCCTCGGCGAGGAACGCCAGGAACCGCTGCGGCGTCAGCGGGAGCGTCACGTTCTTGCCCAGGCGGCGGAGCGCCCGCCCGAGCGTGACGACGCTGCCGATGGCGTCGCCGTCGGGGTCGACGTGGGCGACCACCACGATCGGGCCGGCCCAGTCCCGCAGGGCGCCGGCCGCCCGCTCGATCCCCCGTCGGTAGGTCGCTTCTGCGTCTCCGGTCGTGTCGCCGCCCTCTGAGATCATGGGGGATGCTACCAACTCGTCGCCGCCGCACGGCCGCGGCGCCTGCGCCGATGTCCTCTCATGCGGCGTACATTGTCTCATGGTTCGCAGACGCGGCCAGGGGCAGCCGAGTAACGTGATCCCATGATCGATCCGTGGAGCCACGAAGGCGCAGCGCAGGCTGCCCAGACGCACGTCCGGAGGGCACGGCTGCGTCCGTTCACCTTCGTCCTCCTGGCGCTGCTCGTCGCGCTGGCCTGGCCGTTCCTGAACCCGCCCGTCCGGGAGTTCCAGACGGTCGCCGACGGCTCGCCCCCCGTCCTGGCGCCGAGCGGCGCGTTGGCGGAGGCGTTCGAGCTCGCTCGCCCGGCCACGCTGCGCATCGAGGTGCGGTGCACGGGCGTGTTCGCCCGGCAGGTGCTCGGGTTGGGCAGCGGCTTCTTCTTCGAGGCCGATGGCCGCGTGCTCACCGCCTACCACGTGGTCGACGCGCGCGGGCAGGCGGGGCAGTGCCCCGAGGTGCGCTACGTGGGCGTGACGCCGGACCGCACCGAGTACGCGCTCGAGCTCGTCGGCTTCGACGCCTACATGGATCTCGCCGTGATGCAGGCGAGCGTCGATGGGCTCGTGCCCTTCATCCCGCTCGCGCAGCGGCTGCCGAGCCCGGGTGCCGACGTGGTGGCGATCGGCAACTCGCGCGGCGACTTCCTGGCCGGCCGCGCCGGCACGGTCACGCGCCTCGGCGTCAGGGCGAGCCGCAGCGACTTCGCCGAGGACACGATCGAGCTCACGGCGTCGCTCGCGCCCGGCGACTCCGGCGGTCCCGTGGTGACCGCGCGCGGCGAGGCCGTCGGCGTCGTCTCCTACATCTCGTTCAACCCCTCGCGCATGGAGTCGAGCGGCTACGTGCCGCCCTTCCTGCTGGGCGTGCCGCTGCCGCGCGAGTTCGCCTCGTACGCCGTGCCGGTGGAGTCGAGCAGCACGCTCGTCGCGGACTTGGTCGCCGGCGGGCAGCGCGACGTGCCGGTGATCGGCTTCTCCTGGAACCCGGAGTACGACTACCATCCGGCGCGCTACAACGTCGATCTCGGTCCGCGGCCGGGGCCGATCGTGTTCCGGGTCGAGCCCGGCGGCCCTGCCGACGTGGCGGGCCTGCGGAGCTTCTCGGTCACGCCGCTGCTCGACGACGAGGGGAACCGCATCGGCAGCGAGGTCGAGGCCGACGTCATCGTCGCGATCGACGGTGTGGCGACGCCCACGTTCGCGGACCTGCTCGCGCAGGTGCGGCGCAAGCAGATCGGCGAGACGATCACCGTCTCCGTGCAGCGCGGCGGAGCCACCTACCGCGTCGAGCTCCAGCTCGGCGCGAGGCGCAGCGTGTTCACCGGCCGATCCTGAGGCGTGACGTCCTGACCGACCCGATCTGAGCGCACGCTCGATCTGAGCGCACGTTCGATCCGAGCGCAGGCTCGTCCTGCGGACTCCCGGAGGGGTCCGGGCGGGCCGCTGCCGTGCCGGTCGCGGCGGTACCCTGGGCGCCAGCCCTGCCCGTGCGCCTTCGTCGCGCCGGCCGGGCGCCCGAGGAGGATCGCGTGAGCACGTACGACGTCCTGATCCGCGCCGCCCGCGTCGTCGACGGCACCGGCAACCCCTACGTCTTCGCCGACGTGGCCACCCGGGGCGACCGCATCGCCGCGGTGGCGCCGCCCGGCCGCATCGACGCGAGCGCCTGCCGCGACGTGGTCGACGCCGCGGGGCAGGTGCTCTGCCCGGGGTTCATCGACATCCAGAGCCACGCCATCCTCTCGCTGATGCGCGACGGGCGCTGCCTCTCCAAGATCACGCAGGGCGTCACCACCGAGGTCATGGGCGAGGCGTGGACCCCGGCGCCGTTCGGCGGCCGGGTCTCCGACCCGCTCTCGAGCACCATGTTCGCGCTCGACGTGGACCCCGTCTGGCCCGAGCGGATGCGCTCGTGGACGCGCTTCGGTGACTGGTTGGGGACGATGGAGGAGGTGGGCGTCTCGCCCAACGTCGGCTCGTTCCTGGGCGGCGGCACCCTCCGCTCGTACGCCATGGGGCTCGACATGGGTCCGGCCGAGGACGCCGAGCTCGCCCTCATGCGCCGCGTCGCGGCCGAGGCGATGGAGGACGGCGCCTTCGGCGTCTCCTACGCCCTCGTCTACCCGCCCGACGCCTACGCCGGCACCGCGGAGTTGATTCACGTCTGCCGCGAGATCGCGCGCTACGGCGGCGTGTACATCACCCACCTGCGCTCGGAGTCCGCCGGCATCTTCGAGGCGCTCGAGGAGGCCCTCACGATCGGGCGGGAGGCCGGCACGCCCGTCGAGATCTACCACCTGAAGGCGGCGCACCCCGACCACTGGTGGCGGATGCACTCCGTGATCGAGCGCATCACGCGCGAGCGCGCGGGCGGCCTGGACGTCACGGCCGACATGTACCCGTACGCGGCCTCGGGCACCGGCCTCTCCGCCATCCTCCCCACCTGGACCGCCGAGGGCGGGCGGCTCTACGAGCGCCTGCGCGAGAGCGGGGCGCGTGCGCGCGTGCGCGCGCAGCTCGAGGGGCGCGAGCCGCACGACGGCATGGGCCTCGAGACCGAGGGCGGGGCGCAGGGCGTGATGCCGGTCGGCTTCCGCAAGCCGGAGCACCAGGGCTACGTCGGCAAGCGCCTCTCCGAGATCGCCGCGATGCGCTCCCAGGACTGGATCGAGACCGTCCTCGACCTGCTGGCGGCCGAGGGGCAGCGCATCAGCACCATCTACTTCTCCATGGACGAGCGCAACCTCGCCCTGCAGGCGCAGCAGCCGTGGGTGACGTTCTCGACCGACGCCGGCGGCTTCGACCCGGCGTGGGCGAAGCCGCTCGGCCCCTACCACCCGCGCGCCTACGGCACCTACCCGCGCGTGCTCCGCTCCTTCGTGCGCGAACGGCGGCTGCTGACGCTCGAGGAGGCGATCCGCAAGATGACCTCCGCGGTGGCCCAGCGCCTCGGCCTGCAAGGTCGTGGCGTCGTGCGCGAGGGCGCCTACGCCGACCTCGTGGTGTTCGACCCGGCGACGATCACGGACCTCGCGACCTTCGAGGACCCGCACCAGCTCTCCCACGGCGTGAGCGAGGTGTGGGTGAACGGCGAGCGCGTGCTGCAGCGCGGCGTGCACACCGGGGCCACCCCCGGGCGCTTCGTGCGCGGACCCGGCGCCGGCTGAGGGGTTCGCGCGGGACCGACACGCAGCAGGCCCCCCGGCGAACCGGGGGGCCTGCTGCGTCGTGGTGGGCGATGGTGGATTCGAACCACCGACCTCGTCGTTATCAGCGACGCGCTCTAACCGACTGAGCTAATCGCCCGTGTCACGAGCGACGAAAAGGGTACCACGCGGCGTCGCAGCCGTGTCAACCGGAGGGTACGCGCGCCGCGCGCGGTCGCCGGGCACGCCCGGCGAACGGGTCGCGTCCGACGGTGCGCCGCGCGGGGCGCTGCTAGCATGACCGTCATGATCGAGACGATCCACCTCGCCAAGCCGCGCGGTTTCTGCGCGGGCGTCGTCATGGCCATCGAGGCCGTCGAGGAGGCCGCCGCCCGCCAGCGCGCGGCGGGGGAGGGCGACCTCGGCGTGTATCACGCGATCGTGCACAACGACGCGGTGGTGGGTCGCCTCGAGGAGGAGCACGGCGTGCGCTTCGTCGAGCGCCTCGCCGACTTCGACGCCCTGCGCGCCGACGACGGCGCCGTCTCCGACACGGTCGTGTTCAGCGCCCACGGCGTGAGCCCGGCGGTGCGCGAGGAGGCGCGGCGCCGCGGCCTCGCCACCATCGACGCGACCTGCCCGCTCGTCACCAAGGTGCACAACGAGGCGACGCGCTACGCGCGCGCCGGCTACCACATCCTGCTGATCGGCGACTCCACGAGGCACCAGGAGGTGCTCGGCACGAAGGGCGAGGCGCCCGACGCGACGACGGTGGTCTCCGTGGTCGGCAACCGCCGCCACGACCCCGAGCTCGCCGACCCGCACACCGTCACGGTGCCCGACCCGTCGAAGGTCGTGGTCCTGACGCAGACGACCCTCTCCGTCGACGACACGATGCGGACGGTCGACGTGCTGCGCGAGCGCTTCCCGCTCCTCGTGGTGCCGCCGAGCGACGACCTGTGCTACGCCACCAAGAACCGTCAGGACGCGGTGAAGCGCATCGCGCCCGCCGTCGACGCCTTCGTCGTCGTGACCTCGACGACCTCGTCGAACGGCATGCGCCTGCTCGAGCTCGCCGAGGACCTCACCGGCCGCGCGCTGCGCGTCGAGGGCCCGGACGATCTCGATCCCGCCTGGTTCGAGGGCGTGCGGCACGTCGGCCTGACGTCGGCGGCCTCGACCCCCGAGGACCTGGTGCAGGCGATCGTGGCGTGGTTCCGGAATCGCCATCCCGCCCTCGAGGTGGTCGAGGAGGGCGAGTGGGAGCAGATCACGTTCCGCAAGCCGAAGCGCGTCGAGGCGGTGGCGCCGTGAGCATGCGCCCAGCGTCGGGGCGGGGCACGCCGTCGGGGCGGCACCCGACGTCGGGGCGGGGCACGCCGTCGGGGTGGCGCCCAACCTCGGGGCGGCGCACGCCGTGAAGGCCGCGCCCACGCCGTGGGCGCCGCGGGGAGGCGCGCGGGCGCTGTCGGTCGCCCCGATGATGGACTGGACCGACCGCCACTTCCGTCGCTTCCTGCGCGAGCTGACGCGCGAGACGTGGCTCTACAGCGAGATGATCACCACCGCCGCGATCCGTCACGGCGATCGCGACCGCCTCCTGGGCTTCGACCCGCTCGAGCGGCCGCTCGCGCTGCAGCTCGGCGGCGACGACCCCGACGAGCTCGCCGCGTGCGCGGTGATCGCCGAGGCGCGCGGGTACGACGAGGTGAACCTGAACGTCGGCTGCCCCTCGGACCGGGTGCAGCGCGGGCGCTTCGGCGCGTGCCTGATGCGGACGCCCGCCGTCGTGGCCGAAGGCGTCGCGGCCATGCGCGCCGCCACCACGCTGCCGGTGACCGTGAAGCACCGGCTCGGCGTCGACGAGCAGGACGACGACGAGCACCTCGCCGCGTTCGTCGACGCGCTGGTGGCTGCCGGGGTCGACGGGGTGATCGTGCACGCGCGCAAGGCCTGGCTCTCGGGGTTGTCGCCGAAGCAGAACCGCACGGTGCCGCCGCTCGAGCCGGAGCGCGTGCTGCGACTGAAGGAGGAGCGGCCGTGGCTCCGGGTCGAGCTCAACGGCGGCGTCGTCGACCTGGCGAGCGCCGCCGCCTGGGGGGCTCGGCTCGACGGCGTGATGATCGGGCGCGCGGCGTACGAGAACCCGTGGCTGCTGGCCGAGGCCGACGAGCAGATCTTCGGCGTGCCGGGACCGCAGCGCACCCGCGAGGGAGCGCTCCGCGGCTACCTCCCGTACGTCGAGGCCCAGCGTGAGGCCGGCGTGCCGCTGAAGTCGATGACGCGGCACCTGCTCGGGCTGTTCGTCGGCCGGCCCGGGGCGAAGGCCTTCCGACGGGTGATCAGCGAGCAGGCTCACGCGCCGGGCGCCGGCCCCGAGGTGCTCGAGCGCGCGCTCGCGGCGGTCCCGGCGGACGTGTGCGCCGAGGTGGCCGGGCGGGGCTCGTGCCCGCCGCGCGAGGAGCCCGCACACGTTTCGGCATGACCGAGCTCCTGCTCTTGGCGCTGCTCACGCTCGTCGCCTCGGCCGTCGGCACGCTCTCGGGGTTCGGGACCTCGACCATCATGGTGCCGGTCCTGACGCTCTTCTTCCCGCTGCCGCTCACGCTGCTGTTCGTCGCGATCATCCACCTCTTCGGCGACGTCTGGAAGATGCTCCTCTTCCGCGAAGGCGCGCTGTGGCGGCTGGTCCTGTGGTTCGGCGTCCCGGGCGTGGTGCTCAGCTTCGCTGGCGCGAGCCTCTCCGTCGGCCTCGACGCCGCCTTCTTGGAGCGCCTCCTGGGCGGCTTCCTGCTCCTGTACGTCCTCTACGTCTGGAAGCACGAGGACTGGCGCGTGCCGCGCACGACGCTCGTGGCGTCCGTCGGCGGGGCGCTCTCGGGTTTCTTCGCGGGCATCTTCGGTGTGGGCGGCGCGATCCGCGGCACCTTCCTGTCGGCGTTCGACCTGCCCAAGGCGAGCTACATCTTCGCCTCGGGCGCCATCGCCTTCGCCATCGACTCGGTACGGATCGGCACCTACCTCGCGCAGGACGTCAGGCTCGAGGGCGTCATGGCGTACGGCATGCTCGTGTTCGTGCCGGTGTCGCTGCTCGGGGCGTACCTCGCCAAGCGGGTGGTCGATCGGATCCCGCAGGGAGCGTTCCGGCTCGTGATCGCCGTGTTCCTGGGCCTGGTGGGCGTGCGCTTCCTGGCGTTCCCGGGCCTCTGACGTTGGCGGCGGCGGGCCGTGCCGCGCCGCTCACGGGAGGTCGGCGGCGCGGCCTCCCGCCTCGTAGTGACGCAGCAGCGCCCGCGCGATGATCAGGTGCTGGATCTCGTCGGTCCCCTCGCCGATGCGCGTGAGGCGCGCGTCGCGCCACAGCCGACCGACCTCGTACTCCTCGATGTAGCCGTAGCCGCCGAGCACCTGGATCGCGTGGTCGCAGGCGACGACCGCCCGCGTCGAGGCGAAGAGCTTCGCGCGCGCCGCCGCCGACACGAAGTCGCGGCCGGCGTCCTTGAGGGCCGCCGCGCGCAGCGTGAGCAGGCGCGCCGCGTCGAGGTCGGTCGCCATCTCGGCGAGCTTGAAGGCGATCGCCTGGTGCTGGCCGAT
>SKWV01000468.1 GCA_007128755.1 Trueperaceae bacterium | reverse complement strand
GGGAGCGACCTAGGCGCCGCCCGGGCGCCCGACGCGCTCGGCGTGTTCGCCGGGCACGAGGCCGACTGGATGCTCCAGCGGACCCTCGCGTACATGAACGTAGGCGCCGCGGAGCTCGGCGAGTGCCTGCACGTCGCTCGTCGCATCGACGAGCGCGACGCCGACTCCTGGCCGCGGGAGTGGGCCGCCCTGGCGGCCCGGGTCGACGAGATGGGGCACGAAGCGCTCGCGGCCGGCGCCACGGCCGACGCCCGCCGCGCCTTCCTGCGCGCCTGCAACTACTACCGGGCCGCGGAGTACGGCTGCACGCCCTCAAACCCGCGCTTCCACTCGCTCTGGATGGCCAGCGTCGCCGCCTTCCGCAAGGCGGCCCCGCTGTTCGACCCGCCGGTGCAGGCGATCGAGGTGCCCTTCGAGGGCAGCCGGCTGCCCGGGTACTTCTGGCGGCCCGACACGTCGGGCACGGAGCGGCCGACGCTCTTCGTCGCCGGCGGCAACGACGACACCATCGAAGAGGACCTGTTCATCATCGGACCCGCCGCGATCGAGCGCGGCTACAACTTCTTCACCTTCTCCTACCCCGGGCACCGCAACGCCGTCCACACCGACGCGAGGCAGGTCAAGCGTCCCGACTACGAGGAGCCCTTCGCCGCGGCGCTCGACGTGCTCGAGACGCTCCCAGGCGTCGACGACCGCATCGCGCTCATGGGCTTCAGCGGCGGCGGCTACGTCGCGCCGCGGGTCGCCATCCACGACGACCGCGTCACGGCCGTGATCGCCAACAACCCGATGATCGACTACGCCCGCGTCGCCGACGCGCTGCTCGGTCCCATGGTCGCGCGCGTGCCGGGACCGGTGCTCGACTGGGCCATCACGCGCCGCCTCGAACGCAACCCGCTCCTCGCGGCCTACATGGAGTACGGCCTGTGGACGGCCGGCTACGGCCACATGTCGCTGTACGAGTGGCTCACGTCCGACGAGGCGCAACGGGAGTGGGCGCGGTTCACGATCACGGACGACCTGCACGAGATCACCTGTCCGGCGTTGGCGCTCGTGGGGGCCGGCGAGGGCGAGGAGATGCTCGAGCAGACGCGAGCCTTCCACGCGGGCGTGAGCTCGGCGCAGAAGCGGATGCACGTGTTCACCCTGGAGCAAGACGGCTCCCACGACCACTGCATGCTCGACAACCTCTCGCGGATGCACCAGGTCACGTTCGGGTGGCTGAACGAGGTCATGCCCTCCGCCGTGCGGCGGGCGCTCGCGTAGTCGACGGAAGCGCGCGCGGAGTGAGCTACCACGTCACCGCGACGGACCCGTCGCTGTTGCCCGACGCCTTCGCCCTGTTCCGGCGGACGTACGTCGTCGCGCGACGGGCCCACCCCCTCCTGCCCGCGCTCACGACCGAGTACGAGGCGCGGCTCCAGCGCCGCCTCGGGGGCGCCTTGGGGCAGCGCGGCGTCGCCGTCACCCGCGATGGGCGGTTACGCGGCTACATGATCGCGAGCGCCCGCTTCGACACGCATGGGCTCGCCGCCGCCGTCGTCCCCGAGTTCGCGCACGCCGCCGCGGCGGCCGAGTTCGAGCCCGTCTACGGGCGGCTCTACGCCGCGCTCGCGGAGCGCCTCGTCGGCGAGGGCATCCACCTGCACATGATCGGCCACTTCGCGTCTGCCACGCGCCTGACGCGCTTGCTGTACGAGCTGGGATTCGGGGCGCTCGTGGCGGAGCAACTCAGGGATCTGTCCGACGTCGCGGCTCCGTCCGGCGCCGTCGTCCAGCGCGAGGAGCGCTGGGACGCCGTCGCCGACCTGGCGGCGGAGCACGAGGCCTACTACCGCGCCAGTCCCATGTTCCTGCTCAAGGACGGCACGCCCGCGACCATCGCGGCCGACCTCGACGAGCACAAGCAGGCCGGCGACGCCCTCTTCGTCCACCGACGCGAGGGCGTACCGCAGGCCTACCTCATCGTCGGTCGCTGCCCCGGCGCCACGATGGGGCGGTTGTTCGAAGGCACCGATACGGCGCAGGTGCGCTCCGCCTACACCACCCCGGCGGCGCGCGGCCGCGGCATCGGCACGGCGCTGCTACGCGGTGCGGTCGGCTGGGCCCGCGCGGGGGGCTTCGAGCGCGTGCTCGTGGAGCACGAGACGGCGAACCCGCTCGCCGCCCCGTTCTGGCGTCGGCACTTCAACCACTATCTCACCTACTCGATGCGCTACGTGGACCGGCGGCTCTAACCCGTCCGGCTACGCCCCGTCGTCGCTGACGTCGGCGAGCGGCAGGCGCACGCTGAAGCGCGTGTCGCCCGGCACGCTCGAGAAGGTGAGCACCGAGCCGTGCGCCCGGGCGATCTGCTGAGCGATGGCGAGCCCCAAGCCGCTGCCGCCGTTCGGGCCGCGGTAGAACTTCTGGAAGATCCGCCCCTGCAGCTCGGCGGGCACGCCCGGGCCGACGTCGCGCACCGTGAGGACGGCGTCGGCACCGTCGAGCTCGACGGAGAGCGT
>SKWV01000247.1 GCA_007128755.1 Trueperaceae bacterium | reverse complement strand
CGTGATGGCACGGACGCGGACGCGCTGCTGCGGTCGGCCGACGTGGCGATGTACCACGTGAAACTCCAAGGGAAGAACGGCGGACGCTTCTTCGAGGGCTCGATGCGCGCCCCGGCCGAGGAGCGCGTGGCGTTGGGTGAACACTTCGACGGCGCGCTCGAGCGCAACGAGCTCGCGGTGCACTATCAGCCGCAGTGGGACAGTCGCACGGGCAGGATCGCCGCGTTCGAGGCCTTGCTCAGGTGGACGAGTCCGCTGCTGGGGGAGGTGCCGCCGACGCGCTTCGTCCCGATCGCCGAGGAGCGTGGTGCCTTCGGGTCCGTCGCCTCCTGGACGCTCGACGAGTGCGGTGCGGCGGCCGTCGTCCTCTCGCCCGCGAGCGGCCTGCCGTGTCGCATCGCGCTGAACGTCACGCCCGCGCGGCTCGCGCGCGCGAGCTTCGTGTCGCGCGTCGAGGCGACGGCGCGCTGGCACGGCATCGAGCCGAGGCAGCTCGAGCTCGAGCTCAGCGGCGTCCCGCAGACTCACGAGGCGGTGGGGCTCGAAGCGGCGATCGAGCGGCTCAAGGCCATGGGCGTGCGCGTCACGCTCGACCGCTTCCGCGCCGATGCCGGCATGGTGGCGCTGCTGCTCGACCTCGCCTTGGACGGTGTCAAGATCGAGCCGCCGATGGTGGATCGCGCCGCGCGAGACCCACGGCTGCGGCGCGGCCTCGAGGCCATGATCGCCTTGGTGCACGACCTGGGGCTCGACGTCACGGCCGTGGGCATCGAGACCGAGGCACAGCGCGACGTCATGCTCGCGCTCGGCTGTGACCGCCTGCAGGGGTACTACGTCGGCCCGCCCACGCCGTGGTCCGAAGCGCTGGCGCTCGTCGAGGGCCAGCAGGTGGCGACGCTCTTCTCGTAGGCCTGCGGCGCGCGCTCTCCGCCCTTACACCAGCCGGGTCCCGGCCGCCGGGACTTCAGGCCCGGCGCGCACGACCTCCAGTGGAGTTGAATGAGGTGCCATGACCACGGGCGACGCTCGATCCGCGCGCACGGTGGGTCTGCTGGCCGGTCCGGCAGCGTGCGCCGCGTTGCTCGTGGCGCCGCCCATAGGGGGCATGCCGCCGGAGGCGCAGGCGGTGGCCGGCGTCGTGGCCTGGATGGCGATCTGGTGGTTGAGCGAGGCGGTGCCGATCCCCGCCACCGCACTGTTGCCGATCGTGCTGCTGCCGCTCCTGAGCAGCCTGAGCATCGGCGACGTCACGCGCCGTTACGGCGACAACGTGATCTTCCTGTTCCTCGGCGGGTTCATCCTGTCGATCGCGGTCCAGAAGTACGGACTGCACCGACGCATGGCCATGCTCGTGCTCCGCCGGACGGGCAGCACGCCCAGGCGGATGGTGCTCGGGTTCATGCTCGCCACGGGGCTCCTGTCGATGTGGTTCTCCAACAGCGCCACCGCCATCATGATGGTCCCGGTCGCCGCCGCTGCCATCGTGCAGTTGCCTCGCCTCCAGGGCGACGGACGCGCGGGAGCCGTCACGCTCGCGGGCGCGCTGATGCTGGCGATCGCCTACGGCGCCACCATCGGGGGCCTCGCGACGATCATCGGCAGCCCGCCGAACGCCATCTTCGTCGGATATGCGCGGCAAGCGCTCGGCGCCGACATCACCTTCTTGCAGTGGATGCTGTTCGGCGTGCCGCTGGCGATCGTGACCGGCGCGCTGGCGTACGTCTACCTCACCCGCATCGCCTTCCGCAGCGTGATGAGCGCTCATGACGGCGGGCTGACGCTGCCGGCCGCTCCGGACGAGCCGATGGCGCCGCCGGAGCGGCGTGTCCTGATGGTCTTCGCTCTGGTGGCGCTCGGGTGGCTCGTGCGCGGCGTGCTCGACGGCGCTCCCGGCCTCGCCACCCTCAGCGACGCGGGCATCGCGATCACGGGCGCCGTCGCGCTCTTCGCGCTCCCCGCCCATGGCTCCGGCGGCGAGCGCCTGCTGGACTGGGACGACCTCGCGGGCCTCCCCTGGGGCATCCTGGTGCTGTTCGGTGGCGGCCTCGCCCTCGCCGGCGCCGTCCAGTCCTCCGGGTTGGCCTCCTGGATCGCCTCCGGCGCCGGAGCCCTGCAGGGGCTCTCGCCCGTGCTCGTCCTCGCGGCGGTCGCCCTGGTGATCGTCTTCCTCACCGAGATCACCTCCAACACGGCCACGGCGAGCGTGTTCATGCCGATCGTGGCGGCCTTCGCCGTCGCCGCGAGCTTCCACCCCTTCATGCTGATGATGATCGCGAGCACGGCCGCCTCGTGCGCGTTCATGCTGCCGGTCGCGACCCCGCCCAACGCGGTGGTGTTCGCCTCCGGGCGCATCACCATCGGCACGATGGCGCGGGCCGGCTTCGCGCTCAACCTGATGCTGATCCCGGTCCTCGCGTTCGCGGCCGCGTACGTGTTGCCGCTCGTCTGGCCGATCATGGGTCCGCGCTAGGCCGGGCCACGCGCGCTTCCCCGTGCCAGCTAATCGTCGG
>SKWV01000489.1 GCA_007128755.1 Trueperaceae bacterium | reverse complement strand
TCCGCAGCCGCAAGGAGGACGACCGCAAGGGCGTCGACCTCGCCGCGTTCGCCCGGCACCTCGCCGAGCAGGCGGAGACGCGGGCCGCCGCCGTCGCGCCGATCGCCTGAGGGAGCGGCTCGTCGCACCGTCGTGTTCGTCGTCGTGACGGCCGCGGGGTCGGCCGCTGGGCGCTCCATCGTGCGGGTGCGTCTCCTCGGGGAGCGCTAGGCGTCCATACTTCGACGTCCGTGGAAGTATGGATTGCTCACGCCCGTGAGGGGAGTGCACCCAGAGGCGAGCGCACCCACGGCGTGGACCCGGGGTGCGCCCATCGCCCGCACTCGCCCACGCACACAGAGGTGCGCACCCAACGTGAGGGTGCGCACCAGAACCGACCGGCAGCGGTGGGCGCCGTGCTCAGGTCGTGTGGACGACGACGCTCTCGATGACGTCGGGCGCGGGTCCGCCGCGCTTGCCGGGATCGACGCGGGTGATGGCGTCCAACACCTCGAGCCCTTCGATCACGCGTCCGAACACCGTGTGCTTGCCGTCCAGCCACGGCGTCGCCGTGAAGGTGATGAAGAACTGCGAGCCGTTCGTGCCCGGGCCGGCGTTCGCCATCGACAGGACGCCCTTGGTGTCATGGCTGAGGCCGGGGACGATCTCGTCACCGAACTGGTAGCCGGGGCCGCCCGTGCCGGTGCCGGTGGGGTCGCCCGTCTGCGCCATGAAGTCCTCGAGCACCCGGTGGAAGACGATGCCGTCGTAGTAGCGCTGCAGCGCCAGGAAGACGAAGTTGTTCACCGTCTTGGGCGTCTCGTCTTGGAACAGGTCGACGACGAGGCGTCCGCGGTTCGTGATGATCTCGGCGCGGTAGTCCTTGCCCGGCTCGAGCACCGTCTCCGGAGCGGAGAAGCGGGTCGTGCGTTCGGTCGTGGCGGGAACGGGTGTGTAGCCCGATAGCGTGGTGGTCATGGTCGTCGTCCTCTCATGATTCGGCCGCCACCCTACCGCGCGGTGCCGGCCGATGTCTCGCGCTCAGGAATCGGGCGTCAGGGCGCCTCGGCCTCGTTCGGGCGCGTCAGGATCGTCACGCGCTCCATGCGATCGGGGAAGGCGAAGAAGCCGGCCGCCGGCTCGCCGGCGAGCGTCCCCACGACGCCGCGGTACCCGGCGAGTTCGAACGATTGACCGGGGATCGGCGGCGCGCCGAGCTCGCGCTCGATGGCCTCGCCGACCGTGCCCTCGCCCGGCAGGTCGATGCCCTGCTCGCGGAGCGTTTCGACGTCGTCGGCGAAGAGCGCCGCCGCCGACGGCGTCCCGGGGTCGATGCGACGGATGTCGTCGAGCACTTCGATGCCGTCCAGCACGCGGCCGAAGACGGTGTGGGCGCCGTCGAGCCAGGGCGTGGGCGCGAACGTGATGAAGAACTGCGAGCCGTTCGTGCCGCGCCCGGCGTTCGCCATCGACAGGACGCCGCGGTCGTCGTGACTCAGCCCGGGGACGATCTCGTCGTCGAACTGGTAGCCGGGGCCGCCCGTGCCGGTGCCGGTGGGGTCGCCCGTCTGCGCCATGAAGTCCTCGAGCACCCGGTGGAAGACGATGCCGTCGTAGTAGCGGTGGCGCGTCAGGAACACGAAGGAGTTCACGGTGATGGGCGTGTCGTCCTGGTAGAGGTCGACGAGGATGGCGCCGCGGTTGGTCTCGATGAGCGCGGCGTAGTCGACGCCGGCCTCGAGCTGCGGCTCCGCCGCCTCGAAGCTCGTGCGGCGCTCGTCGCCGAAGGGCTCGAGCACCTCGTACCCCTCGGGAACCGGGATCTCGTCCGGGATGGTGCGAGGCTCGGCGACGCTCTCGGCGGCGCCCTCGGCGGTCGCGTCCTCGCTGGTCGCGCCGGCGGGATCGTCGGTCGATGCTTCGGTGGTGGACGCTTCGGCTGCAGCCATGGGGGGCAGCGCGCCGCGGTCGCCGGCGAGGTAGAAGCCCCCGCCCACGAGGAGGGCGACGACGGCGAAGAGCGGGACGAAGCGGCTCACGCGCCCGCTTCCCGGATGTGTGACGTGCGATCGTTCATCGACATGGCCACAGTGTACGTGCCTATGCTGAGCGCCGATGAACTTCAACGACATGCTCAAGATGCTCGTCGAGCGCGGCGCCTCCGATCTGCATCTGCATGTCGGGCTCCCGCCGATGGCCCGGCTCCATGGCAAGCTCACACCGGTCGCCGACACGCGCGTCGGACCGCGCTTCACGGAGGCGCTCGTCGACCTCATGTGCGACGAGCGGCAGAAGATCATCTTCTCCGACCGGCACCAGGTCGACCTCGCGTACAGCGTCACCGGTCTCAGCCGCTTCCGTGTGAACCTGTTCCGGCAGCGCGGCTCGATCAGCGCCGTCTTGCGCATCATCAACTCCGACGAGTCGATGCTGGAGGTCGTGAACCTCCCGCAGGAGACGATCGACTACTTCCGCGACCAGGAGCAGGGCATCGTGCTGGTCACGGGCGCCACGGGCTCGGGCAAGTCGACGACGCTCGC
>SKWV01000322.1 GCA_007128755.1 Trueperaceae bacterium | reverse complement strand
CTCAACCCCGAGTGGTGGTCGGGCATCTACGGCGTGATCTTCATGATCAGCCAGGCGATCACGGCCATGGCGTTCGTCATCCTGACGATGGTGGCGCTCGCGCGCGGCATCCCCGAGATCGACCGGCTCCTCACCTGGAAGCGCCTGCAGGACCTGGGCAACTTCATGCTCGGCTTCACGATGTTCTGGGCGTACGTGAACATCAGCCAGTTGATCATCCAGTGGACGAACAACATCGTCGAGACCAACCAGTTCTACGTGCTGCGCTTCTACGCCGAACCGTGGACGGGGATGGGCATCTACCTGGCCGTGGCCGGGTTCGCGCTCCCCTTCCTGCTCCTGCTGTCGCGCTGGGTGAAGCGCCACCGCGCGGCGCTCTCGATCCTCGTCGGCTGGGCGTTCGTGAACCAGGCGATCCACGCCTACTGGTACCTGGCCCCCGAGTCGGGTCGCATCGGGCTCCCGGGGTTCACCGACGTGCTCCTGTTCGTCGGGCTCGGTGGGCTGTGGATGGCGTTCTTCCTGCGCAGCCTCGCCTCGCGTTCGCTCGTCCCCGTTCACGATCCCCGGCTCCTGCCGCCGCCCGCTCCGGCGCGCGCGCGCGATCACGTCCCGGCCGAACGCGGTCCGGAGGTCAACCATGCCTGAGCGCCACGACGTGAACGAACCCATCCGTCAGGAGGTCGTGGCCTCCGGCGCCGTGAAGGGCGCGGTCGTGCTCGGCTCGCTCGGCATGGTCGTGGTGATCATCGTGATCCTTCTCCTGGCCACGGCGCGACCACAGGGTCGCTTCCAGGCCCTCGACGCGAGCCAGCACCAGGCCCTGGTGCTCGCGGCCGACGCTCGCCTGACCGGCTTCGAGGTGACGGAGGAGGGTGCGGCGCGGCTCGACATCGAGCACGCCATGCGGCTCGTGAGCGAACGCGGTGTGGACCTGCCCCTGGTCGAGGGGGGGCTCGCCCCCGTCGCGGTCGAGGATCCGATCGGCGATCCCGAGGCCGTGGCCCCGGTCGCGGTCGAGGGGGCTCCCATCTACGGCGCGCAGTGCGCGGCCTGCCACCAGGCGACGGGCGCCGGGATCCCGGGGGCCTTCCCGCCCCTCGCGAACCACGCGTACGAGCTCTACCAGGCCGATCGCGACTACATGCCGCTGGTGATGCTGTACGGCCTGCAGGGACCGATCGAAGTGCACGGCACGACCTACAACGGCCTCATGCCAGCCTTCCCACAGCTCGACGATGACGCGATCGCCGCCGTCCTCAACCACGTGCTCGAGGCCTGGAGCGACGCCGAAGCGCTCGGCGACGCCTACGAGCCGTACGCCGCCACCGACATCGAGCCGCTGCGCGGCCAAGGGCTCTCCGGGACCGACGTGCTCGAGTACCGACGGGAGATCGGCCTGCCGTAACGTCACACAATCGCCCTGGGCCGTCCTCCGTGGGCGACCCGGGGCGGAGCCACCATGGAGGACCCATGCGCACGCCAGCCCGCCCGATCCGCCTCACCTGGTTCCTCCTCCTCGCGGCGCTCGTCGCCGCGAGCGGCTTCATGGGCGTCGCGTCTGCGTCCGAAGCGATCCCCGACGGCGTCGCCCGCATCCACTACGAGCGCCCGGACGGCGACTACGCCGGCTGGGTGCTGCACGTGTGGGAGGACACGCTCGAGACGGTGAGCTGGGCCGAGGGCCTCCCCATCACCGGCGTCGGCTCCCACGGCGCCTACTGGGACGTGCGCCTGACCGACGACGCCCAGCGCCTAGGCTTCATCGTCCACAAGGGCGACGTCAAGGACCCGGGGCCCGACATGTTCCTGCTGCTCTCGCAGCACGGCCGGGAGATCTGGCTGGTCTCCGGGAGCGACCGCATCCTCAGCGCGCCCCCGATCGCCCCGCCCGCCGACGACACCGCCCGCGTGCACTACTACCGCCCCGACGCCGCCTACGACGGCTGGGTGCTGCACCTCTGGGAAGACACGACCGAGAGCGTCACCTGGGACGCGGGACTCCCGATCACGGGCACGAGCGACTACGGGGTCTTCTGGGACGTCGGCCTCACGAGCGACGCGGAGCGCGTCGGCTTCATCGTCCACCAGGGCGACGTCAAGGACCCCGGGCCCGACATGTTCCTCGAGTTGGCCGTCCACGGCAACGAGATCTGGCTCATCTCCGGCAGCGCGACGATCCACGCCGAACGTCCCGACGTGCGCGCGTCCGGCGGCGGCGACATCCGCGCCGCGCAGGCGCACTGGGTGCGCCGCGACCTGATCGCCTGGGACACCGGTCTCCTCCTCCCCGATGCGACCTTCGAGCTCCACGTCGCCGCGGATGGCGGGCTCGAACTCTCGGGCGGCGCGATATCGGGCGGCGACGCGACGACGCTCGCCATCGATCCCGACGGCCTGCCCGCCGACGTCCTCCGGCAGTTCCCGCACCTCGCCGACATGACGGCGCTCCGGATCCCGTCGGACGACACGGACGCCTTCCCCGCGTACCTCCAGGGGCAGGTCGCCCTCACGCTCGT
>SKWV01000172.1 GCA_007128755.1 Trueperaceae bacterium | reverse complement strand
TGACCGACTCCGCCAAGGGCGACGTGACCCGCAATGCGCCGTCGCGGAACGCGGCCAGGAACCCGTCCGACAGCTCGGGCACGAACTCCGCCTTCCAGTAGTAGTGCTGGCCCTTGGGCTCGGTGCCGTCGAAGAGCGACTGCTGCTCGACGTACGGTCGCTCCGCCACGAGATCGACGATCGGGTCGCCGAGCGCGCGCAGGGGCGCGAGATCGGCCTCCGGATCGGCGCCGCTGTGACACACCAGCGTCCCGACGACGAGCCGACCGTGCCACGCCTCGGGCAGGAACGGTGCCGGTGGCGCCTGGCGGATGACGGTCGCGAGGGTCAGCTCGCGCGGTGCGCGCTCGGTGAGCGTCCGGTAGGTGGCCAGCACCTCGTCGGCGCGGTCGGCGCCCCACATGATCAGTCCGCCGGTCACCGTCGGTCCGACCTCGTGCAGGCGGAAGGTGAACCGCGTGACGACGCCGAAGTTGCCGCCCCCTCCTCGGAGTGCCCAGAAGAGATCGTCGTGGGCGTGCCGGTTGGCGATGCGGATGGCGCCGTCGGCGGTCACGATCTCGACCTCCTCGAGGTTGTCGACCGCCCAGCCGAACCGCCTTGCGAGGTAGCCGAAGCCACCCCCCAAGGTCAGGCCCGCCACGCCGGTCTCGGAGACGAAGCCGAGCACCGTGGCCAAGCCGTGCGCCTGCGTCGCCCGGTCGACGTCGCGCAGCAAACAGCCCGGGCCGACGTGCGCCAGGCGCCGCTCGGGGTCGACGCGCACGTCGGCCATACGCGACATGTCGAGCGTCACGCCGCCGGGGGCGATGGCGGTCCCGGCGATGTTGTGGCCGCCACCCTTGATGCTCAGGAGCAGGCCGTGTTCGCGCGCGAACGTGACCGCTTCGGCCACGTCGCGCGGCGAGGTCGGCTGGAGCACGAACGCCGGCACTCGAGCCGCCATGCCGTTCCAGGTCAGGATCGCCTCGTCCCAGCCGGTGTCGCCCGGGAGCAGGACGCGGCCGTCGATGCGGGCGGTCAGTCCAGCGATCTGCGAGCCCGAGATCTCGACGAGCCCGCCGTTCGACCCCGCGACCCCTACGCTCGCGGCGATCATGCCGCCGCCTCCGCAGCGTTCGCTCCGGCGACGATGGACGCCAGCGCACGGATGAACGCCTCCGGTTGGTCGCGCGCCGGGTCGTCGGCGCTGTCGTCGATCACGTGCAGCGGCCAGCCGAAGCGGGCGCTGGCGGCGTCGGCGATCGCGAGCCGATTGGCGCGATCGTGGCGGCCCCACACCAGGAACGTGGGGGCGTCGATCCGGGCGAGTTCCTCCACGGGGATCGCCGGGAAGCCGACCTCGCGTATCAGCCGACCGACGACGCTCGCGCTGGGCGCACGCGCGCGTTCGAGCGTGTACGCGACGAACGGCTCCCAACGCTCGCCCATCGATTCGCGCAGGGTGTCGAGGTCGAACGAGCACTGCCGCATGAAGCGGTCGTAGCTGTGCTCGTTGGGCCGCATCATGAAGTGGACCATCGAGAGGGCGAAGCGTGGCGACGGTCGGAACGGGGCGAGGCCGAGCGAGTCGACGAGCACCAGCCGGCCGACGCGACCCGGGTGGCCGGCGGCGAACCGCGCCGCGATCGCCCCGCCGAGCGCGTGCCCGACGAGGACGGGGGGCGTGGAGCACGTGCGCGCGATCAGCTCGTCCAGCCAGGCGAGGATGCGCTCGGCTCCGAGCCGTCCGTCGTCCCCTCCGTCCGACGCGCCGTGAGCCGGCAGGTCGGGCGCGATCACGCGGTGCCGTGCCGTGAGGGCGGGCAGTACCCGCCACCAGTTCGCTGCGAACTCGCCCGGTCCGTGCAGCAGCACCATCGGCGGCCCGACGCCCCCTTCGAGGAGCGCCGTGGGGATGTCGGCGAGCGTCAGCCGGCGTTCGGCCGCCGGGATGCCCGAGAGGAGCTGCTCGCGAGCACCACTCGCGGGTGCGTCGCGGGCGCGGTCGAGCGTGTGCGGACGGATCATTCGCTACCTCCAGTTCCCGCGTGCGGTGTGCACGCAGGACTCGTGATAGCGGGTGCAGCGGGCTCCGCGCATCGGGAGGATCGCGTAGGCGCGTTCTCGGCACCATGGGGGATTCCACTCAGGCGGGCGGTCGCAGGAGCGCGTGCTCGAACGCGTAGCTCGCCGCCGCCGTGCGCGACGACACCCCGAGCTTGACGAAGATGTTGCTCAGGTGGCGCTCGACCGTCCGTTCGCTGATGGCGAGCTGCCGCGCGACACCCTTGTTCGTCTCGCCAGAGGCGACGAGGAGCAGCACCTCGAGCTCCCGCGCCGTCAGTCCGTGCGGCGCGCCGGCCGCGCTCGGCCGCTCGTCGGCGTCGAGGAGAGCCACGTCGGCCACCGCCCCGAGGCGAGCGAAGGCGGCGCGCGCCGCGCGCCGCTCCGCCTCGGCACCGTCGGCGTCGCCGAGATCGTGGCAGGCGCGCGCCATGAGCACCCGCACCCGGGCGGCCTCGTACGGCGCCTCGAGCTC
>SKWV01000307.1 GCA_007128755.1 Trueperaceae bacterium | reverse complement strand
GCGGCTACCACCCGGTCGTCGCGGCCCCCGGCTACGACGCCTACTACCTCAACTTCCTCGCCGGCGAGCACCCGAGCTGGGCGGCGCGCGACGAGCCGCGGCTCGCGTGGGTGCGGGACGCGTGGGAGGGCGGCGAGGGACGCTTGCGGCTGCCGCTCGAGGGGACGGGCCGCTGAGCGCGCGGCGGGGTCCATGACGCCGTCCTGACGGGCGCGCCGTAGCATGAGGCGGGCGTGAAGATTGTGGTGCAAGGAGCGTTTGACACGTGCAGGAGCACGCTGATACGCTTCGTGGACGTTACGCCAATCGATCGACCGCGTGTCCGCTCGCCCACGACACGCAGGAGAAGGAGACACGTATGAAGCGTCTGACCATCGTCCTGATCGCCGCCGTGGCGCTGCTGGCGGGATCCGCCTCCGCGCAGCGGGTCAACCTGCTGTGCAGCCCCGACCTCGCCTGGTGCGAGGCGCTCGGGCCGGCCTTCACGCAGGCCACCGGCTACGACCTGGAGTTCATCCGCGTCTCCTCGCAGGACGCGCTCGCGCGCCTCCGCGCCGAGGCCGCCAACCCGATCTTCGACGTCTGGTTCGGCGGCACCGGCGACCCCCACCTCATCGCCATGCGCGAGGGCGTCACCGAGTTCTACGAGCCCGAGTCGTGGGACGACCTCATCCAGAACCTGAAGGACCAGGTCGGCGGCACCTACATCCCCCTCTACGCGGGCGCCATCGGCTTCGTGGTCAACGAGGACGCGCTCGGCGGAGCCCCGATGCCCCGCACCTGGCGCGACCTGACCGACCCGGCCTACAAGGGCCTCATCGCGATGCCCGATCCGAACTCCTCGGGCACGGCGTACACCATCATCGCCACCCTCGATCAGATCTTCGGCGAGGACGAGGCCTTCGAGATCCTCGAGGGGCTCCACCAGAACATCGCCCAGTACACGAGCTCCGGCGCGGCGCCGGGCACGCTGGCGGGCCGCGGCGAGGTCGCGATCGCCATCCAGTTCATGCACGACGGCGTGAAGTTCGCCGCCCAGGGCTTCCCCCTGACGGTGTACGCGCCGGAAGAGGGCGTCGGCTACGAGATCGGTGGCCTGAGCCTGGTGGCGAACGCGCCCAACCGGGAAGCCGCCATCGCCTTCATCGAGTGGGCGCTGACCCCCGAGGCGCAGGCGATCGCCGGTGAGCAGGGCGACTCCTACCAGATCCAGTCGAACAGCCGCACCGTGCAGCACCCGCTCGCCCCCAACTTCGAGGAGATCAACCTCATCGACTACGACTTCGATCGCTACGGCTCGGCGGAGGTCCGCGACCAACTCGTCGGCCGCTGGACGAACGAGATCTTCCCGCAGCCCCGCTGAGCGCGCCGACACCACGCCGCGCTGCCACATGACGACGTGACGTGACGGTCGGGGGCTCGACCTGCCCCCGACCGCCACGTCGCCCTCCGGCCCACCGCGCCGGCCTGCACGCGCACGACCGAAGCACGCGCACGAACCTCCCCCCACCATGGCTGCCACCACACGCTCGACGCCCACGCCCACGCGCCGCAACCGGCTCGCCGTCAGCGGCGCCTGGCTCCCCGCCGCCGTGGCGATCCTGGCCTTCCTCGCGCTCCCGTTCGGGCGTCCTGGGCGGGCCTTCCTCACGTTCGACCCCGACTACTACGTGTGGTCGCTCGGCAGCCCTTGGCTGTGGCTCGTGCTCGTGGGCGCGGTCGCCGCGCTCGCCGTGTCGCCGATGCGGATCCAGACCGCCGTGCGCGGCGACTTCGTCCTGGCCGCCGGCGCGTTCGGTCTCGTCGCCGGCCTCGGCTGGTTCATCGTCACCACGACGCCGTTCGGCATGGGCGCCCTCGTGGTGCTCGGTGCCCTGATCCTCGTCACCGGTCACGGCCTGAGCGAATCCGGACGCGTCCAGGGCGACTCCTTCATCGCCTCGAGCATCCTGATCGTCTCGCTCTTCATCTTGCTGTTCATCATCTATCCGCTCTTCACCGTGCTCAGGGCCGCCGTCGTCATCGACGGGGCGTTCGACCTATCGCAGTTCCAGAGGACGATCACGCATCCGCTCTTCTTCTTCCTCGACAACCCGCGCAGCGCGATCGACGAGGTCGGCCTCACGCTCCGCTGGGGCGCCGCCATCGCCGCGGTCTCGGCGGCGTGGGCGGCCTTCCGGCGGCAATCGTTCCTCACGGTGGTCTGGCGCCTGCTGCTCGGCGGCGTCCTGGGCCTGATCATCGGCGTGATGATCTACGGCCGCGGCGCGTTGCCCACGAGCCTCCTGACGGTCGCCATCGTCGCGCCGACCTGCACGCTGCTGGGCCTGGCGTTCGCCCTGCTGGGGCAGCGCTCGCGCTACGCCCCGGTCCGAAGGTCGCTCGACGTGATCAGCGTGCTGCCGATCATCACGCCGCCGTTCATCCTCGCGTTCGCGATGATCTTCCTGCTCGGCCGGCGCGGCATCATCACCTACAACGTCTTCGATCTGTCGAGCCCCTTCATCTTCGGCATCACCGG
>SKWV01000282.1 GCA_007128755.1 Trueperaceae bacterium | reverse complement strand
TGGCCGGTGACGGCGTGCAACTCCTGCGCGACGAGGTGCTCGATCACCTGAGCGGCTTGGGCACCGGCTCGTTGCGCGCGCACTACGATGCGCTCGTCGCCGGAGGCGTACGCCTCCACGTGTCCGGCATGTCGGCGGCCGCTCGAGGCGTCGGCGACGCGGCGCTCGCCGACAAGCCGGTCGAGCGGTCGATGCCCGCCGTCCTGGTGCGGCTGGTGATGGAGGCCGACAGGACGCTCGTCTACTAGCACGCCCCGGCACACGACGTACCGGGGCGGCGAACCGAGCGGGAGCGAACCGGCTACTGCCCGGGCAGGGCCTTCGCGGCGGCCGAGATCTCGGCCCACATCACGCTGCCGACGCTCATGATGCGCGCGGGGTCGAGGGCGGGATCATCGAGGACGGCCGCCGCCTGGGCGTAGACGCCCACGGGGCTCCGATCCTCGATCGCCGCCGCCGCGGGGCCGCCCGGGGCGCCGACGATGACGCGCATCACCATGCCGTAGTGCTCGTGCGGCGCGCACCAGATGTCGTACGTGCCCTCGACGGTGAAGGTGTAGCTCCAGCGCTCGCCGACCGGCACGACGGGCGAGGAGAAGGGCTCGACGCCTTCGGGCACACGGTGCGACTTGACGTGCTGCGCGTGGTAGGCGGTCGCGGTGTGGTGCGGGCCGGCCGCGATGAACTCGATGGTGTCGCCAGGAGCGATGAGCAGGCCGACCGGCTCGAAGTAGAACTCGGGGATCGGACGCCCCTCGACCATCTCCGTGGCCATCAACACCTCGTGCGTCGTCTGGGCCATGGCGACCCCGCACGCCAGCATGACGCAGGCCACGGTAGAGAGCTTCTTCAACTGGTGCATACGGAACCTCCTGGAGACCACCTGTGCTTGGCACACCTGTGGATCGGGACGTCGCCTCACGGCTCCGACCCTCTCGGTTGCTCTTCCGTCGACTCCTCGGGTGGTGTGCGCCCGGTGATGCGCTCGAGGTGCTCGGTCAGCGCCGGGAAGCCGTCGAAGCGCACCGATTCACCGGTCAAGACACTATGCAGCGCGATGATCCGGGCTCCGCCGCGGACGGAGACGCGGAGCAGGTAACTCCCGAGGAGACGATCGGTCGGCACACGCGCACGGTACGGGGCAGCCGTTCCACCAGCGTTCCACCGGTGCTCAGCCGCGCCGCAACACCCGGTCGACCTCCCCCTCGAGCGTGCCGGCCCGTGGCTCGCCGAGGGTCGCTGCCTCGGGCGCGGGTGCCGGCGTGTCGGCCGCGGCCGCGGCCTCCTCGACGAGGGCCAGGGCCGAGGCGCGCACGCCCTCGAGGCGCCCGGCGACCGCGGCGAGGAACGAGGCGTCGCGACGCGCCTCCTCCGCCCGTCCCTGCCGCAGCGCGATCGTCGCGGCGCAGAGCAACCCCGCGAGCATCGCCTTGCGATCCGACGAGGCGCGGCCGAGCCGGAGCGCGCGCTCGGTCATGCGGGCCGCACCGCCGAGGTCTCCGAGCTCCACCCTGAGCCGCGCGCGGGTCGCCAGCGCGTAGGCGAGGTCGGCGGGCGCGTCGATCGTCTCGTAGGCGGCGACGGAGGCCTCGACGAGGGCGTCGGCCTCGTCGATCCGGCCTTCGGTCTGCGCGACGCGCCCGAGGTTCAGGAGCACGTGGGCGCCACCGCGTCGGTCCCCGATCTCGTGCCGGACGTGCAGGCTCCGCTCGTACGCCGTGCGCGCCGCGCTCAGGTCGCCCGAGCGCTCGGCCAACGCCGCGAGGTTGTTGAGCGCGGCCGCTTCGCGCAGGCGGTGCCCGAGGCGTGCCGCGACGGCGGCCGCCTCGTTCCACGAACGGCGCGCCGCGTCGAACTGCGCGAGGTCGTAGTGACCGGCTCCCTGGTTGATGAGGGTGATCGTGACGAGGTCCATCTCGCCGCAGCGGCGGGCCGCCGAGAGCCCGTCCTCGTAGTGGCGCATCGCTTCGGCCGTGTCTCCCCCGCCGACGAAGATGACGTTGCCGATCCCGTTGTGGGCGGCGCCCCGCAGGTCGTCGTCGCCGGGTCCGGCGTCGGCCAGCACTTCGCGGTACGACGCGGCCGCCGCCGCGAGGGCACCGACCATCTGGTCGAGCTTCGCGAGCTCCAGTCGCGCCTCGACCTGCGGCCGGCCGGCTGGCGCCGCGGCGTCGCCGAGCGCCGCCCGCAGCAGCGCACGCGCCGCCTCGGTGTCGCCGACGTTGCGCTCGATGTTCGCGAGCCGGACCTGGAGCCGGACGCGGGTCGAGGCCGCTGCGGGCGGCGCCGGGAGGTGATCGAGCGCGCTCCGGTAGGCCGAGCGCGCGATGCTCCAGAGGCTTCGTGCGTGGAGCGCGTGATCGAGCGCCACGAGGGCGCCGTCGATCTCGTCCACCATGCCGCGCCCGGCCGCGTGATGCCAGGCCTCGCGCACGTCGGCGATGGCCGCGTGCACGTTCGCGAGCGCGGCGGCCTGATCGCCGGCGACGAGCTCGGGACCGAGGTCGGCCAGCCAGCCGAGCACGTGGCGGGCGTGGGCGTCGCGGGTCGCTTCGTCGACGTGCGACGGCGCCGCCTGGCGGACGAGCTCGTGCATCTCGAAGCGGTCGCGGCTGCGCCGGCGCACGAGCGAGGCCGAGATGAGCGCCAGCATCGTCTCGAGGTCGGCGCCGGCGACCTCGCGCGCCCCCGCGAGCGACCATGGGCCGCGGAACACGGTCAACCGCGTCAGCGCATCGCGGTGTGCGGAGCGCAACCCCTGCCAGGCGTGCTCGACCACCACCCGCACGCTCCGTTGTCGCTCCGGCACGTCCGGTGCGTCGGTGCGGAGCAGGTCTTCACCCCGCCGCAGCTCTGCCAGGAGGGCCTCGACCGACATGGTGCGGGTCCAGGCCGCCGCGAGCTCGATGGCGAGCGGCAGGCCGCCGAGTGCGCGACAGATCTCCTCCACCGTCCGCACGGTGTCGTGATCGTCCAGGACCTCCGGGGAGACGTGCGCCGCGCGGCGGAGGAAGAGCGTCACGGCGTCCGCGTCGCGCCAGTCGTCGCCGTCGGCGGTGTCTGGAAGCCCGAGCCCGTCGATGGCGACGAGCTGCTCCGCCGCCAGGCCGAGGGGCCAGCGGGAGGTGACCACGAGCCGGAGTCGAGGCGCGCCGTGCAACAGCGCGGCGACCTCGCCCGGCCACTCCGCCCGGACGACGTGCTCGGCGCCGTCGAGCACGAGCAGCGCCGGCCGCTCCGTGAGGGCCGCGAGCAGGCGGTCCTGGTCCGCGTCCACGCCGAGCGCCGCTGCGATGGCGTCGACGAGACGGCTTCCGGCTGGGGCCGACTCCAGCGGCACGAACACGATCCGCAGGTCGTCGCTCGGCGCGAGGTGGCGCAGGGCCTCGAGGACGAGGCGGGTCTTGCCGACACCGCCGAGGCCCACGAGCGTGATCAGCCTCGGGCCGTCGGGAGCGAGGAGCGCGAGGAGGCGCTCGACCTCGTCGCGACGTCCGATGAACGAGGTGGCCGGCCGTGGCAGGTCGTCGCGGCGCAGGGCGGGCGGGCGAGCATCGGGGCCGCTGTCGCCTGGGAGGTCGCGGACGGCGTCCGCGAGGGCCTGCGTCAGCTCGGACGGCGTCGCCCCCACCTCGCGCTCGAGTTCGCGCGCGAACGTGTCGAAGGCGGCGAGCCCGCGGCCCCGCTGACCGGAGCCGACGAGGGCGTGGAGCAGGTCCTGCAGGACGCTCTCGTCGAGCGGCTCGCGGTGCAGGTAGCGCTCGCGCACGGCGATGGCGTCGGCGACGGCCCCCCTCGCCTCGAGGTCGGCGGCATGCTCGATCACGGCGCGACGCCACGACGCCGTGCACGCCTCGCGCTCGATCTCCAGCCACGCCTCGAAGCCTGGTACGCGGGGCAGGCTCAGGCCGTCGAGCAGTGGGCCGCCGTCGTATCGGGCCGCGTCGGCCCATGCTCCCGCCGCGACGGCCCGCCGGAGGTCGCCGACGTCGGTCGGGATGGACCAGCGCACGCGGTCCTCGGTGACCTCGAGGTCGGCGGCGTAGGGCAGGGCCCGAGCGCGGAAGATCAGCTTGCGGAGGTAGAGCCGGGCCTCGGCGTCGGCAGCGTCGGGGCGGAAGAGCAGCGCCAACTCGTCGCGGGACACCCAGTCGCCGCGGCAGGCGAGGTAGGCCATGAGCGCGACGGGCCTCGTGGCGCTGAGCAGCGTCTCGGCGTCGCCCATCACGATCCTCGGCGTCCCGAGGAGGAGCGCGCGGATTGGCATCGGCACATCCTACGACGGGGACGCCGTTGCTACACTCGGCCATGCGGCTCTCGAGCACCGACGTCTACGCGTTCCAGGCGCTGGCTTTCCTCGGCACCCGGCCGCCCTTCGCCATCACACGGAGCGAGGCGATCAGCCACGCGACGGGCGTGGCCCGTCCGTACCTCGTGCGCGTCCTCGCGACGCTGGTCGCCAGCGGGCTCGTCGAGTCGAAGAAGGGCGCCGGGGGCGGCTACATGCTGGCTCGGCCGGCGGATCAGATCAACCTGCGGGACGTGATGCGGGCGATCGACGGCCCCATCGCACCGCTGTCGTGCGTGAGCCTGAAGTGGCACGAGCCGTGCCCGGAGGAGGGGCGCTGCCACGCCCGGTCGTCGGTCTACCTGCGGTTGCGCGACGTCATGCTCGAAGCGCTCTCGCACGCGACCGTCGCCGACCTCGCGCGCGACCTCGAGGCGGGGGTCGACTATCGCCACTGCCTCGATCACCTGCTCTCGCCCAACTGAGCCTCACGGTGTCGCGCGCCCGCGGACGGGTGGCCTTGGTCAGCCGGTCTCGCCGAGCCACGAGCGCAGCTGCAGGGGCGTGAGGTTCCCGCCACACAGCATCGTGGCGACGCGCGAACGCGCGAAGCGCTCGGGGGCGGCGAGCAGCGCCGCGATGCCGACCACCGCGGACGGCTCCGCCACGACGCCGACATGCTGGTGCACGAGCCGCATGGCGGCGAGGATGAGGTCGTCGTCGACGAGGATCGTCTCGTCGACCAAGCCCGCGAGGTCGTCGAGCGCCTCGGGGATCGGGATGCGCACGCCGATGCCGTCGGCGATCGTCTCGACGCGCTCGTGCGTCACGAGTCGACCGCTCCGCATCGACTCCACCATCGCCGGGGCGCCCAGCGCCTGCACGGCCACGACGCGGGTGTCGGGCCAGTGGGCCGCGAGCACCGTAGCGACGCCGGCGAGCATCGCGCCGTTGCCGAGCGGCACCAACACGGCGTCGACCGGTTCGTCCAGGGCGAGCAGTTCGAGCGCCATGGTGCCCGCGCCCTCGGCCGTCGCCGGCTCGAGGGCGTCCTCGACCATGCGGAGCCCGGCCCCCGCCGCGAAGCGCTTGGCCACCAGTTTGGCGCCATCGAAGTCGTCTCCCGCGAGCCGCACGTCGGCGCCCAACGCGCGCATGCGCTCGACCTTGAGCGCGTTCGCGCGCTCGCTCGCGAACACGATCAGGGGCACGCCCCGCGAGCGGCACGCGAAGGCCATCGCCTGACCGAAGTTGCCGGCGCTCGCGCACACGAGCGGCTGTCCGGGCGGCGCGTCGCGCGCGACGAAGAGCTCCGCGCCCCGGCCCTTGAACGAGCGGATCGGGTTGAGCGTCTCGACCTTGAGCACGACGCGAGCCCCGAGCGCGTCGCCGAGCGGCTCGCACTCGAACTGGGGCGTGCCCTGGAAGACGGGATCGATCAGGACCGGTGCGGCCTCGATGGCCTCGAGCCGGATGCGGGGAGCAGGCATCGGACGAGCCTACCAGCGCCCGTGCGGGTATGGTGGCTCTCATGAAGATCAGCGTCCAGCACGGCAGCATCGAGTCGGTCGAGGCCGACACCATCATCGTCGGCTACTTCGAACGGGTGAGCGCCCCGGGAGGCTCCGCGGCCGCCATCGATCAGGCGCTCGGTGGGGCGGTCGCCGACGTGATCGCCGCCGGCGACGCCAGCGGCGAGCTCGGCCACACCACGATCCTCTACCCGCGCGGCGTCATCCCGGCGGCCCGCGTCGTCCTGGTCGGCCTGGGTCCGGCGAACGTCTTCGACGAGGAGGCGGTGCGGGTGGCGGCCGCGAGCGCCGCACGGCGAGCTCGTGAGCTCGGTGCGGCGCAGGTCGCCAGCGTCGTCCATGGCGCAGGCATCGGCGGGCTCGACGTCGGCGCCGCGGCCCAGGCGACCGTCGAGGGGACACGGCTGGGGCTGTATCGCTACGACGACGACGCGGGGCTCACCGCGTTCACCCTGGTCGAGCGCGACGAGGACAAGATCGTGGCCGTGGAGGACGGCACGCGCTGGGGCGAGGCCGTGGCGGAGGGTGTGCAGCTGGCGCGGGACTTGATCCGCCGTCCTGCGAACGTCGCCACGCCCGAGCACCTCGCCGAGATCGCTCGGTCGCTGGCGAAGGACCACGGCTTCGCCGTGACCGTCGGCGATCGCGCGTGGGCCGAGGAGCAGGGCATGGGCGCCTTCCTGGCGGTGGCGCAGGCGGCCGGGCACGAGCCGCGCTTCATCGTGCTCGAGCACGACCCGAGCCGAGGCCGGGAGGCGCCCATCGTGCTCGTCGGCAAGGGCGTGACGTTCGACTCGGGCGGCCTCTCGATCAAGGGTCGCCAGGGGCTCGAAGGGATGAAGGAGGACATGGCGGGCGCCGCCGCGGTGCTCGGCACGATGCGAGCGATCGGCCGGTTGCGCTCCCCGCGGCGCGTGGTCGCGCTCGTGCCCGCCACCGAGAACGTGATCGATGCGCTCGGCTTCCGCCCATCGGACGTGGTCGAGGCGGCGAACGGGACGACGATCGAGATCATCTCGACGGACGCCGAGGGCCGCCTGCTCCTGGCCGATGCCCTCGTGCACGCCTCCCAGTACTCGCCACGCGTGGTCGTCGACGTCGCCACGCTGACCGGCGCGATCGAGACCGCGCTCGGGAAGCTCGCGAGCGGGCTGTTCACGAACGACGACGCCTTGGCGGCCGGCCTGCAGGCGGCCGCCGACCGGACGCGCGAGCGGGTGTGGCGGATGCCGCTGTGGGAGGAGTATCGCGCCGACCTCAGCAGCGACGTCGCCGACACGAAGAACTCGAGCGGTGTGGCGAAGGGCGGCGCGTGCGTCGCCGCGGCGTTCCTCGAGCGCTTCACCGACTATCCGTGGGCACACCTCGACATCGCGGGCGTGCGTTCCGCCGAGAAGACCGATGGCTACCGGGTGAAGGGCCCCACCGGCTTCGGCGTGCGTCTGCTGGTCGACTGGATCACGCGCTCCTAGCGGGGGCGCCGGTGCGGGGGTGGCGGCGGCTCAGGCGGTCGCGACCCCCGCACCGTCGGTGGCGCCTTCGGCGTGCTCGCGGCAGCGCGGCATGTGGGTGCGGGCCCACGCCTCGATGGCGTCGACGACCCCGTGCAGCGCGACGCCGGAGTCGGTGAGCTCGTACCGCGTCTTCGGGGGCATCACCGACTCCACGGTCTTGAGCACGATCCCGAGCCGCTCGAGCTGCTCGAGGCGTGCCGCGAGCGTGCTGGTGTTGACGCCGCCGACCGCGCGCGAGAGCTCGTTGAACCCATGAGGTCGCTCGAGCAGCGATCGCACGATGTGGAGCACCCACTTCTCCTGCAGCAGATCGATGCTGTCGTACACCGGGCAGAACGCGTGTGGGTCTCCTCGCATGCCCCACTCTAGCAGATGCGACGCCATACGATGCAGAGCACTTGACATTCTAGAGTACTAGGGGATAGGGTGCGCTCCTGCCTCGCTCAGAGGCGATCGAACCCACCTACCCAAGGAGTACCTCATGACCTGGACGATCGATCCCTCGCACTCCCAACTCGGCTTCTCGGTTCGGCACATGGGCCTCTCGACCGTGCGCGGTCGCTTCACCCGCTTCACCGGCTCCATCGAGCTCGAGGTGAACGACGAGCCCGCCGCCATCGCCGTCGACGTCGAGACCGCCTCCATCACCACCGACGCCGCCGATCGCGACGCCCACCTGCGCAGCGGCGACTTCTTCGAGGCCGATGCACACCCGACCATCACCTTCCGCAGCACCGCGTTCCGCCCGAAGGGCGACCGCTACGAGATCGAGGGCGACCTGACGATGCGCGGCGTGACGCGCCGCGTCGTGCTCGACGCCGAGCTCGGGCCGATCATCAACGATCCCTTCGGCATGCAGCGGCGCGGCGCCGTCGGCCACGCGCGCATCAACCGCAAGGACTGGGGGCTCACCTGGAACCAGGTGCTGGAGGCCGGCTCGCTCCTCGTCGGCGAGGAGGTCACGCTGTCGATCGACGTGCAGGTCACGGCCGCCCGCACGGACCGCCCCGCCGAGGCGGCGCTCGCCTGAGCGAACGTCGCGCCGCGTGAGCGGTACCGTGAGGCGTGCGTCCTCCGGCTCCCCCCGACCATCAGCAACCAGCGAGGCGCGCCGAGCGGGCGCGCCTCGATCGGCCACGGCTGCTGGCGTTCATCGGCATCCTGGTCGTGCTCTTCCTCGTCTCCACCAACCTGACGGTGGTCGGCACGGCCCTGCCGCGCATCATCGCGGAGCTCGACGGGTTCCACCTCTACGCCTGGGCCTTCACGGCGTTCATCCTCACCTCGACCATCTCACTGCCCGTGTTCGGCCGGCTCTCGGACACGTACGGCCGCAAACGGCTCATGCTGCTCGGCATCGTGCTGTTCTCGCTCGCCTCGGCCGCCGCCGGGTTCTCCCAGAGCATGGGGCAGCTCGTCGCGCTCCGCGCCGTGCAGGGGCTGGGGGGCGGGGCGCTGATGGCCACCACCTGGGCGTCGCTCGGCGATCTCTTCACGCCGCGCGAGCGCGGCGCGTACCAGGGCTTCACCAGCGGCGTCTTCGGGCTGTCGTCGATCATCGGGCCGATCCTCGGGGGCGTGATCACCGACACGATCGGCTGGCGCTGGGTCTTCTTCGTCAACGTGCCGATCGCGCTCGTGGCCTTCGCCATGGTGAAGCGCTACGTGCCGGTCGGACGGCACGACGGCGTATCCCGCATCGACCTGCTCGGCATCGTGCTGCTCACCCTCGCCACCGTCCCGCTGCTGCTCGCGCTCAGTTGGGGGGGCGACGTCGCCCCGTGGACCTCGCCCCTGCTCCTCGCGCTGCTCGGCACCGCCGTCGCGTGCGGCGTGGGCTTCGCCTGGTGGGAGACGCGGGCGCTCGCCCCCATCATCCCGCTGACGCTCTTCCGCGACCGCACCGTCGCCGTGGCGGGAGTCGGCACCTTCCTCGGCGGCGGCGCCATGTTCGCCGCCATCATCTACCTGCCGCTCTACGTGCAGGGCGTGGTCGGCGGCTCCGCCGCCGCATCGGGCTTCGCCCTGGCGCCACTCATGGGCGGGTTCGTGGTCGCCGGCATCGTCAGTGGCCGCAGCGTGTCGCGCTCCGGCTGGTACAAGGCGTGGATCGTCGGCGCCAGCGCCCTCACGGTCGTGGCCTTCGTGCTGGTCGCCGCCCTCGGTCAGGCGACGCCGGTCGCGATCGTGGTGCTGGTGAGCTTCGTGCTCGGGCTCGGGCTCGGCCCTCCGATGGCGCTCTACGTGCTGGCGGCGCAGAGCGCCACGTCGCCGGCGCTCCTGGGCACCGTGACGAGCGCCGTCCAGTTCTTCCGCCAGGTGGGCGGCATGATCGGGGTCGCGGTCTTCGGGACGGTGATCACGGTCCGGCTGGCTGCCGGGCTCGACCGCGCCGGCGCCACGCTCGACGGGGCGACGCCCGAGACGCTCGCGCTCGTCACCTCCCCCAACACCCTCACCGACCCCGGCCGGCTCGCCGAGGCCTCGGCGCTGCTGGCCCGCGACCTCGGTGCCGGCGCGGTCGCGGGCGCGCTCGCCACCGCGCGCGGC
>SKWV01000494.1 GCA_007128755.1 Trueperaceae bacterium | reverse complement strand
TCGACCACGATCAGGATCCCGCGCGACGCGCCGGTGCAGGTGGTCGTGGACTCCGGCCTCGGTCGGGTGTCGATGCCCGGCGACCTGCGCCGCGACGGCGACGTCTACACCAGCGCCGACTACGCGACCGCCCGCGACCGCATCACGCTGCGCGTCGACGGTGGCGTGGGGAGCATCCGCGTCCAGCGGCGCTGAGGCGGGTGGTGGCCGGCCGCGCGCCATCGGGCGCGGCCGGCCGCCGTCACGGGGTCAGAGGGCGCGCACCGAGCCGCCGTCGACGATCATCATGTGCCCCGTGACGTACGACGCGGCGGGCGAGCAGAGGAACGCGGCGACGCGCCCGAACTCGTCGGGTTCGCCCAAGCGCCCCATCGGGATGGCGGCGACGGAGGCGCGCATGACCTCCTCGGGCGTCGTCCCCTGGCGCTCCGCCAGGGCGGCGTTGAGCTGGTGCGTGCGGTCGGTGCCGATCCGGCCCGGGGCGAGCCCGTTCACGCGGATGCCCTTGGGGGCGAGGTCGATCGCCAGCGACTTGGTCAGGCCCGCGAGGCCCGGGCGGTAGACGTTCGAGATCAAGAGGTTGGGGATGGGCTGCTTGATGCTCGACGAGAGGATCGTGAGGATGCTGCCGCCGCCGGCGCGCTCGAAGTGCGGCAGCGCGAAGCGGATGCCGCGCACGGCGCTCATCAGCGTCAGGTTGAAGCCGCGCTCCCAGTGCTCGTCGGTCAGCGCGTCGAAGCCGCCCGGCGGCGGGCCGCCGGCGTTGTTCACGAGCACGTCGAGGCGCCCCAACGCGTCCGCCGCGTCGCCGACGAGGCGCTCGAGGTCGGCCGCGACCGAGACGTCGGCGGCGAAGGGGTGGACGGTGGCGCCCGTCTCGTCGGCGATCCGTGCGGCGGCCTCGCGGGCACGCTCCAGGTCGCGGGAGCACAGGGCCACGTCGGCCCCTTCGGCGGCGAGGGCGTGGGCGGTGGCGAAACCGAGTCCGCCGGAGGCGGCGGTCACGAGGGCGGTCTGACGCGCGAGTCCGAGATCCATCCGACCATCATGCCCTGCCGCGCCACCGGCGGCGGCGCGTCAGGACGATGGCAGCGACACACTCCCGGTCCGGAGCAGGCGATCGAGCGTCTCCGGTGGACCCGGCCGCGCGAACAGGTAGCCCTGGCCCTGCTCGCATCCCACCGAGCGGAGGAAGCGCAGTTGCTCCGCCGTCTCGACGCCCTCGGCGATGGCGGGCACCTCGAGGGCCGACGCCAGCGCGACGATCGCGCGGATGATCGCGGCGTCGTGCGCGGCCGGGTCCGCCGGGTCCTGCACGTCCCGGATGAAGCTCTGGTCGATCTTGAGCGCCGTGGCCGGCAGGCGCTTGAGGTAGTTGAGCGAGGAGTAGGCGGTGCCGAAGTCGTCGATGGAGATCGACACGCCGAGCGCGCGCAACGCGTCGAGCTTGACCACGTTCTCGCTCACGTTGTGCATGATCGCGCTCTCGGTCAGCTCCATCTCCAACGAGCGCGGGTCGAGGTCGGCCCGCTCCAGCGCCGCCTGGACGGTGCGCACCAGGTCGCGCTCCTGCAGCTGCCGGGCGGAGAAGTTCACCGCCACGATCGCCGGCGTGCCGGCGCGCTCCCACGCCTTCGCCTGGGCGCAGGCGAGGTCGAGCAGATGCCGCCCCACCGCGCCGATGAGGCCGGCCTCCTCGGCGACCGGGATGAAGGTCGCCGGCGAGATCCAGCCGCGTTCGGGGTGATGCCACCGCGCCAGCGCCTCGATGCTGGTGATGCGCCCGTCGGCGAGCGAGACGCGGGGCTGGTAGTGGAGCTCGAGCTCGTCGCGCTCGAGGGCCTTGCGCAGTTGCACCTCGAGGGAGGCGCGCTCCAAGATCTCGCGGTTCATCTCCCGCGTGAAGAAGCGGTAGCGGTCCTTGCCGTGCGCCTTGGCCTGGTACATCGCGGTGTCGCCGTGCTGGATGAGGGCGTCGGCGTCGATGGCGTCGTCGGGGAAGAGCGTGATGCCGATGCTCGCCGAGGCGTGCACCTCGTGGCCGCCGAGCAGGAACGGCTCCCGCAGCGCGCGCAGGATCTTCTCGGCGACGCCCGCGGCGTCCTCACACTCGCCCACGTCCGGGAGCACCATGGTGAACTCGTCGCCGCCGATGCGCGCGACGGTGTCGGCGGCGCGCACCGACGCCTGGAGGCGCTGCGCCACGCCGACGAGCAGATCGTCGCCGATGCCGTGCCCGAGCGCGTCGTTCGTGACCTTGAGGTTGTCGAGATCGAGGAAGATCGCGGCGCCGCGGCGTTGGGTGCGCAGCGCGCGGGTGATCGCCTGACTCAGGCGATCCCGGAACAGCACGCGGTTGGGCAGGCCGGTGAGGTTGTCGTGATACGCCATGTGCTCGAGCTCGAGCTCGAGCGCCCGCCGCTTGATGAGCGTCGCCACCTGGGCGGCGAACGCCTCGGCGAGCTGCACGGCCTCGTGATCGAAGGCGGCGGCGCGCTCGAAGTTGTCGAGCGAGAGCGACGCCACGCGCTG
>SKWV01000441.1 GCA_007128755.1 Trueperaceae bacterium | reverse complement strand
CGCGGGCACGATACCGCGCCACCCCGCGCGCCCGGGCGCGCAGCGGCCACGCCGCCGAGCGTACGGCGGCTGCGCCTCAGCCGCTCCGTTCGCCCGCGCGGTCGGCGAGCATCGCGCGCGCGACGTCGGCGGCCGAGCGGTCCTGCGACACGAGCACGTAGAGCTTCGTGAGCGCCGCCTCGGCCGTCATGTCGCCGCCCGACACCACGCCCGCGTCGGCCAGCGAGCGGCCGGTGGCGTAGTCGCCCATGCGCACCTCGCCACGCAGGCACTGCGTGACGCTGACGATCACCACGCCCCGCGCGGTGGCCTCGGCGAGCGCGGCGATCAGGTCGGGATCGGTGGGCGCGTTGCCGCTCCCGTACGTCTCGAGCACCAGCGCGCGTACGGGGTCGCGCAGCACCTGCCGCAGCACGCTGCCGGTGATGCCTGGGAAGAGCCGCAGCGCCACCACGCTCACGTCGCGCAGCCGGCTCGTCCGCAGGGGCCCCGGGACGCCGGGCCCGAGCCCGGGCGCGCGCAGCAGGGCGCGCCGCCACTGGACGTCGACGCCCACGTCGGCGAGGGGCGGCAGGTTGGGCGAGGCGAACGCGTCGAAGCCGCCGGCGGAGACCTTGGTGGAGCGGTTGCCGCGCAGCACGGCGCCACCCAAGTACACCACCACCTCCGCGAGGAAGGGCGTGGTGGCCAGCAGCAGCGACGTGATCAGGTTCTCGCGGCCGTCGGAGCGGATCTCGGCCAGCGGGATCTGCGAGCCCGTCAGCACGACCGGCATCGCGAGCCCCTCGAGCATGAACGACAGCGCCGACGCCGTGTAGGCCATCGTGTCGGTGCCGTGGAGGACGACCACGCCCTCGACGCCGGCCGCGCGCTCGACGATGGTGTCGGCGATGCGCTGCCAGTCGGTCGGCCGCATGTCGGAGGAGTCGAGCAGCGGGTCCTCTTCGAGCAGGTCGATGCTGGGGAGGGCGGGGTCGTCCAGCTCCGGAAGCCGCCCCAGGAGCTCGGCGAGCGCGCCGGGAGCGGGGGCGTACGAGCCGTCGGGACCGCGGCGCATGCCGAGGGTGCCGCCGGTATGGAGGAGGAGGACGCGCGGCCGAAGGCTCATGGCGGGCAGGCTATCAGGTGGGCGCGCGAGCCGACGGCGGGAGGCCGTCGGGGGCGGCCGATCGAGCGTCCCGCGACACCCGGCCGGGAGGGGAGGACGTGGTAGCTTCCGGCGTGGAAGATCGCGTGTGGGTCCCGATCCGAGTCGACAGGTGGCTCGTCGTCGCGGTGGTGGCGGTCATGAGCCTGCTCGTGGCGGCGGTGGTGCCGCTGATGCTCGCGCCCGACGTCGCGGAGCGCACCAAGTGGCTGGTGGGCGCGATGGCGCTCGCCACCGTGGCGCTCACGTTCGGCGTCACGGTGCCGCTGCGCTACGCGTTCGAGCACGACAGCATCTTCATCCGCGCGGGCATCATGCGCATGCGCCTCGCGTACCCCGACATCGTCCTGGCGGAGAAGGTCGTGAGCCCGCTGTCGAGCGCGGCCTGGTCGATGGTCAAGGTGCGGATGGTGGTGGGGCAGGGCGGCCTGCTCGAGATCGCGCCGCGCGACCGCGATACGTTCCTCGAGGAGCTCGGCCGGCGCGCCCCGCACCTGCAGCCCACGGAGCGTGGGCTGGTCGACCCGCGGCGGGTGAAGAAGGGCGCGTAGGCCCCGGACGCGCGGTCGCGGCCGCGGCTAGCGCGCCGCCTCGACGATGGCGTGGGCGAGCCGATGCGTGCCCAACGCGTCGGCGTAGGAACAGAGCACCAGGCTGGGATCGGCCGCCCGGACGGCGGCGACGAAGGCGGCGTTCTCCACCTCGAGCGGATCGCGCTCGTGGCGCACCGTGCGCACCTCGCGGCCGTCGTCGTAGCGCACGCCCTCCTGATCGATCACCACGTGGAGCCCTTCGGCGTAGAGCGCGAGCTCGATCTCGGCCGGTCCGGCGAGCGCGCACGTCGCGCTGAAGAGCCCGAGCGCGCCGTGCGCGTAGCGGAGGGTGGCGGTGCTCGCGACGGCGACGTCGGCGTCGGGGTGCGTGTCGCGCTCGACCTCGAGCGCGGCGGCGCTCAGCACCTCGGCCTCGCCGAGCAGGTGGCGGGCGAGGTCGAGGACGTGCGTGGCCTGCTCGACCATCTGGCCGCCGCTGCCGGAGCGTCGACGCCACCAGGCGGGTGAGGGCGTGTCGCCGTGCCAGGAGCCGCGCACCATGCGCACCGGCGTGGCGGCGAGGCGCTCGCGCAGCTCGGCGAGCGTGTCGAAGGCGCGCCAGTGGTACCCCACCGCGCTCACGAGCCCCGTGCCTGCGAGTGCTTCGTGGACGCGCTCGGCGGTGTCACGGTCGGCGGAGAGGGGCTTCTCGACCAGGA
Organism: Trueperaceae bacterium; assembly: GCA_007128755.1. Taxonomy (GTDB): domain Bacteria; phylum Deinococcota; class Deinococci; order Deinococcales; family Trueperaceae; genus SKWV01. Next base: position 136 of record SKWV01000441.1, on the reverse strand, counting down.
ATGGGACGCCGCGCGCGATGCACGCTGTCTCGGCGTGGCCGTGCGCGGCCGGCGGCACGGCGATCCAGACGGCGTCGGGGCGCTCGTCGTCGAGCATGGCGTCGACGGTGCCGTACGCTCGGCCGCCGTAGCGGCG
>SKWV01000315.1 GCA_007128755.1 Trueperaceae bacterium | reverse complement strand
GGGCGCGGCGGTGCCGGCGGCGCGGTGTCGAGCGGCGGCGGCGTCTTCGGGCCCGCCTCGGCCGCGGCCGCGGGCTCCGGCTTCGGCTTGAGCGGCAGGTTGATGCGCGCCTCACCGCGCAGCAGGCGCAGTCCCTCGTTGAGCTCCATGCGCTTGCCCGGCACGCTCGCCGAGGCGACCAGGAAGACGTTCTCGTCGCTGGTGGGGAGGCCGTGCTCCTCGAGCGCGGCGCGCGCCGGCGCGAGGCTGTCGCTGGCGGCGGCGAGCGGATCCCCGGTGAACGGTTCCAGGGCGAGTTGCTCGGAGGCGATGCGCACGACCTCCGGGTCGGGCGTCTCGGGCGGGCGACCGAAGTAGCCCAGCACCGACCGACCGTAGCCGCTGTCGATCTTCTCCCAGCGACCGTGCAGCACGTTGTTGAACGCCTGCAGCCAGTACTGCTGCGAGCCGGGCGTGACGCTCGTCCAGGCGCCGCCGGCCTCGACGACGACCGGGAACTCGGCCAGCACGTCGCCGTAGCGCTCCAAGATGCCCGCCTTCTCCATCATGTGGACGTTCGGCCCGATCGCGCCGCCCGGCATCGGGAAGTTGACCACGCGCGCGTCCGCCGCCAGGGTGATGGGGTTGAACGCGTACTCCTCCAGCCCCTCGTCGAGCGCCCGCTCGATGGCGTCCATCTTCGTGTGGTCGACGTCGAGGGTGAAGCCGGTTCCCTTCAGGGCGTGCCACATGGAGCGGACGTCGGGCTGCGACGTGCCGGAGGCCAGCGGCCGCACCGAGAGGTCGATGCCGTCGACGCCGCCCTCGAGGCCCGCCATGTAGCAGGCGACCGCCATCGAGGCGGTGTCGTGCGTGTGCTGCCACAGCGGCACGCCGTCCGGGAGGATCGCCTTGATGCCGCGCGCGGTCTCGTAGCACGTGCGCGGATCGGTCGTGCCGGAGGCGTCCTTCATGCAGATCGAGTCGACCTGCATGCCCGAGTCCAGCACGCGCTTCACGACGTCGACGTAGTAGGCGGGCGTGTGGGTGCGGTCCGAGGCGTAGGGGAGACCCATGGTCGCGACGCAGACCTGGTGGTGCATGCCGGCATCGACGATGGGCCGGCCGGTGGCGACGAGGTTGTCGACGTCGTTCATGAAGTCGAAGTTGCGGTCGATGGTGGTGCCGTGCGCCTTCATGAGCCGCGCCTGCAGGGCGAGCGCCTCGATCGTCTGCGTCGTCAGGGTGACACCCGACACGGACCGCGTCAGGATCTGCAGGTCGACGCCGGGTCCGGCCGCGTCGCGCATCGCGTCCATGCACGTGAAGGGGTCCTCGCCCACGTAGAAGTAGGGCGCCTGGTAGCGCGCGCCGCCGCCGAACTCGAGGTGGTGGACGCCGGCTTCCACGGCGACGCGCAGCGCCGGGATCAGGTCGTCGGTCCGCACCTTCCCGCCGAACACGCTCTGGAGCCCGTCACGGAAGGCCGTGAGCATGACGCGGACCTTCTTGCCGTTGGCGCTGTGGATCATGGCAGGTTCCTCACGGGATCTCCTCGATGCGGGTGATGTGGTACCCGGGAACGGCGCGCTGCACGGCAGCGCCCAACGCGCCGACGGTGGCGGCGTCGACGTGGAACGTCGCCTCCGGGCGGACGGCGAACACCGCCGTGAGGACGCGGATGGCGAGCGCCAACAGCGACAGCAGCAACACGACGGCCGCGAAGGCGCTGGCGGAGAGGGACAGGAGGTTGGGTTCGGGCATGCCGGGCTCCTCCAGCTGGTGCGACGGCGGCAAGGGGCCCGCTGGCGTTGCCGGATGATACGGGGCGTCAGGGACGGCGACCTAGGGTCAGCCGTCCTCGGCGCCAGGGACCGGATCGTCGTCCAGCAGCGTCATCCTGCCCGATCGGATCGGTTCGGCGTGCCCGTCGAGGCGCAGAGCGAGGTCGTCGAGCAGCGCGACGACGCGGCCGCGAGCGAGCGGCGCGGCCACCGCGAGGTCGTCGTCGGTGACGGGCCAGATCGCCACGCGCCGCCCCACGAAGACCGCGCGTTCCCGGTACGCCGCGACGAGCGCGGCGCCGTCACCGCCGCGCAGGGCCGACAACGCCCCTTCGACCTCGCCCAAGATCGCCCACGTGAGCGCCGGGAGCGCGTCGCCCAGGTCGGGATCCGCGTCGGCCAGGCACCCCGGCCGCGGGGTGCGGGCGTCGACCGCGAGCTCGGGAGCCCGCGCCACGTTGACGCCGATCCCGAACAGCGCGTGCGTCACGCGCGAGCCCTGGACCTGCGTCGCGGTGAGCACGCCGGCGACCTTGGCACCGGCGACGAGCAGGTCGTTGACCCACTTGAGACCCGGTCGCACGCGACCCTCGGTGAGGCGCTCGATCGCGCGCGCCGTCGCGACGGCGGGCAGCGCGGTGAGCGCCGCCTGGACGGCGGCTGCCGGCCCGTCGATGCGCTCCAGGACGCACAGGTGCAGGTTGCCGGGGAGCGCGGCCCAGGCACGGCCGCGCTGGCCGCGGAAGCCGCTGCCGGTCAGCGCCAGGCTGGCGAGGGCGTCGGGTAGGCCG
>SKWV01000477.1 GCA_007128755.1 Trueperaceae bacterium | reverse complement strand
CGAGCGGCTGGGCTTCGCGACCGTGCGCCGCACCCGCAGCGACCTATGGCGCCCATGGCTGGGTCACGACGTCGACCACCTGGTGATGGTCAAGGACCTCGGCCGCGGCGGCGAGGCCTGACCGACTGCCTCCCTCGGTGCCGAGGCCCGCGGCGGGGGCGACGACCGCGTTACCCTCGTCCCGACGGAGGTCGAACATGGGCACGCTGGATGGGTTCGAGACGTACGCCCAGGACGCCATGGCGTCGTGGCACTGCCCCGGGGTCGCCGTGGCGATCGTGCAGGGTGACGAGCTGCTCCACCAGAGCGCTCACGGGTGGCGCGACGTCGAGCGGCAGCTCCCGCTGACGGTCGACACCCGCTTCGCGATGGCATCGGTCACGAAGGCGTTCACGGCGATGAGCGTGGCGCTGCTCGTCGACGAGGGCACGCTCGCGTGGGATACGCCGGTACGGGAGTACCTGCCCGAGTTCCTCCTCGATGATCCCTACGCCACGCAGCACGTGAGCGTGCGCGACATGCTCAGCCACCGCACGGGCATGCCCCGTCACGACCTGGCCGCTTGGCGGTTGGACGTGTCGCGCGCGGAGTTCGTCGGGCGCATGCGCCACCTGAGGTTCAGCGCCAGCTTCCGTGAGCGCTACCAGTACAACAACCTGATGTACTACGCGGCCGCCCATCTGGTGGAGCGCGTCGCCGGTCGGCCGTGGGAGGACCTCGTCCGGGAGCGCATCTTCGAGCCGCTCGCCATGGATGCGACCAACCTCGTGCCCCAGCCTCCGCGTCCCGGGCTCGTCAACGCCGAGGGCTACCGTGTCGATCGCGACGACGACGGCGGCGTCAGGGGACTGCAGCACATGCCGTTCGGTCCGCACACGGCGCTCTCGCCGGGGGCCGCGGGAGCCCTCTTCTCCACCCTGTCCGACCTGGTCAGCTGGCTCGGGGTGCACGTGAACGGCGGGCGGGCCGGCGACGTGCAGCTCGTCTCGCCCGGCGCGCTCGCGCAGATGCACCTGCCGCAGACGGTCGTGCCCGTCACTGGCATGCGGCAGGCGCTGCTCGGCGACACGATCGCCACCTACGGCATGGGCTGGGAGATCCAGCCCTACCGCGGGCACACGCTCGTGCGGCACGGCGGCAACGTCGAGGGCCACAGCCTGATGATCGGCTTCGTGCCGCAGCACCGGCTCGGTGTCGTGTCCCTCACCAACATCGCGCAGTTGCCGCTCGCCGAGCTGTTGCTCTACGAAGCCATCGATCGGTCGCTGGGGCTGCCGGAGCGAGGCTGGAACGACCGCTTCCACGCGGCGTTCGATCCCGTGATCGCGGGGCAGGCGCGCAGCAAGCGGACGGCCGCCCAGGAGCGGCTCCCGGACGCCGCGCCGAGCCGTTCCACCGATGCGTACGAGGGCACGTTCGGGGCCGATGGGTACCCGAGTTTCGAGGTCGGGCACGACGCGGGGGCGCTGCGGGCCCGTCTGCTCGGGAGCCTCCCGTGGTCGACGCTCCGCCACTACCACTACGACGTGTTCGAGTGGCACCTCACGGACTTCGATCACGTCGTCAAGATCCGCTTCCTCGGCAGCGACACGGGCGAGATCGACGCCGTCGCGATCCCGATCGAGCCCGAGGTCGGCGACGTCACGTTCCGGCGCGCGCCCCCCGACCTGAGCGACGACGTCATCGCCGCGCTCCTCGGCACCTACGACACGCCCATCGCGGGCGTGAGCCTCACCATCACGGCGCACGACGGCGCGCTCTCCCTGACCCGGACCGCGAGCGCCCCCGAGTCCCTCACGGCGTACAAGCTCGATGCCGCCACCGTGGGTCTACGAAGCGCGCGCGCACGCCTCGACTTCGCGCGCGACGGCGAGCGGATCACGCGCCTCACGCTCAAGGAGCCGGGCCTCACGCTCGAGGCGACGAAGCGCGCCTGACGCGCGCGCCGAGCCCCTCACACGCCCCAGGGGTAGGTGGCGGGCGGGTCCTCCTCCTGCGGCTCGACGTGCAGCGGATGGAGCGCCTCCGTCTCGTCGAGATGGATGAAGGCGTCGTAGCGCCGCGGCAGGTCGGTCGACACGTAGTTGCCGTAGCGCTCATCACGTGGGTCGTAGACCACGCCGATCGCGCGATGCCCTCGCCGGGCGCGAGCCGCCTCGGAGAGGTCCTCGGTCAGGAGCAGCGCGTCCGCACCTCGCGCCTCGCGGAAGACGCTCTCCCACGATCCCGCTCGGGCGGCGGGGACGCGCATGCGCTCCAGCGGCGCGCCCCACTCGCGGGCCGCGATCACGCTGCCGCGATGGCTCCCGAAACCGACCAGCACCACGTCGTCTTCGCCGTAGCCCTCGCGCGCCAGCTGCCCCGTGTTGACCATGCCGGCGGCCGCCATGTCGGTGGCGCGCGCGTCGCCGATGTGGGTGTTGTGCTCCCACACGATCGCCTTGCCGCCCGTGCCGTGGAACCCCAGCAGGTCGTCGAGCGTGCCCATCATGTGCCGATCGCGCACGTTCCACGACTCGCTCCCGCCCCTGACCATGGCGCGGTAGTAGCGCTCGGCGCCGACGGCGGCTCG
>SKWV01000410.1 GCA_007128755.1 Trueperaceae bacterium | reverse complement strand
GGCGCGTTCCAGACGCTGCTCGACGGCACCGGCACGTTCATCGTCGAGGACACCATGCACCCGCGCAAGGCCAACCAGATCGACGTGTGGTTCCAGGACTACGCGAGCGCCGTCAACTGGGGGGTCCGCAGGCTCGAGGTCGAGGTCGTCAGGCTCGGTCGCGTCGGCGAACCCGGCGACGTCGTCGAGGCCGAAGGCTTCCAGGTCGACCCGCGCTGGTTGGCCGCCCGCTGAGCCTCTAGCCCAGAGCGCACCGGCACCGTCCGTGCGCGGCCGGAAGGGCGCAGGGCCGCGGGCTAGACTGGTGTGTGCGACCCTTCGTCATCTTCCTGGCGCTCCGGCACGTCCGCCGGCGCGCGCTGCAGAGCGCCATCACCGTGGCCGGCGTGGCCGTCGGCGTGATGGTGCTGATCGTCGCGCTCTCACTCACCAACGGCTTCATCGACGAGCTCATCTCGTCGACCTTGCGCGCCACGCCGCACGTGACGCTGCAGAGCTACATCGCCGGCGAGACCCTCCCGGAGGACGGCGCGCTGCTCGAGCGGCTCGCCTCGCACGAGGGCGTACACGCCGCCGCTCCCTTCCTCTCGGGGCAGGCGCTCATCGCTCGCCGTGCCAGCGCCACCCAGGGCATCAGCGCCCGGCAGGGGTTCGCGCAGCTCGTCGGCATCGACTTGGACCGCCACTCCGCCGTGCTCGACCTGGCCGAGGTCGACATGGCGCGCGACGCGCTCGCCCAGGAGGGCGGCATCGTGCTCGGGGCCTCGCTGGCGGGTCAGCTGGGCGTCTGGACGGGCGACACGGTCGTGCTGCGCGAGATCGGCGGCCGCACGCTCACGCTCCAGGTCGCCGGCACCTTCCGGGTGGGCAACGAGCTCATCGACGGGCTCACGGCCTACGCCTCGATCGAGGTGCTGCAGGGCTACCTCGACGCCCCCGGCCGCATCAGCGGGTACCACGTGCGCGTGAACGACCCGCAGCAGGCGAGCGTCATCGGTCAACGGCTCGGCCAGGAGGTCGGCCTGCTGCCGTTCTCGTGGGAGCGCATGTTCGCGGGCCTCATCGGCCAGCTCCAGCTGCAGAAGGCCGTCATCTCGGTCGTCGTGTTCCTGATCGTGCTCGTCGCCGCGATGGGGATCGCCAACGTGCTCGTGCTCACGGTGGCCGAGAAGACGCAGGAGATCGCCATCCTGCGCGCCCTCGGCGCCTCGTCGCGGCAGGTGCTGGCGGTCTTCACCCTCGAGGGTGCCCTGCTGGGCGCCACCGGTACGGCGCTCGGCGCCCTCGCCGGTTTGGGCGTCGCCACCTACTTCCGGCTGCAGCCCTTCCCCCTGCCCGGCGACCTGTACTTCATCACGTCGCTGCCCGTCGAGGTGCAGGCGTTCGACGTCGCCTGGGTGTGCGGCGTGTCGCTGGCCACCAGCGTGCTGGCGTCGCTCCTGCCCGCACGGCGGGCCGCGGGGCTCCGCCCCGTCGACGTCCTCCGGTGAGCCGCCGCATCCGGCCCCCCACGCCGCTCGCGCCCGAGCGCGCCTGGGACTACGCCCTGCTGCTGCTGGGCCGGCGCGCCTACACGGCGCACGAGATCCGTGAGCGGCTACGCCGGCGCGCGCTCGCCGAGGACGAGGTCGAGCGCGTCGTCGGACGCCTCGAGGAGCTCAGGCTCGTGGACGATCAGGCGTTCGCGCGGGCCTACGTCGCCTCGCGGTCCGGCACGCACGGCGACCTCGCCCTGCGCCACGCGCTGCGCCGCAAGGGCGTGGCCGAGGCGCTCGTCGACCACGTCCTCTCGGGCCGCAGCGAGCACGACCAGCTCGCCGCCGCCGAGGCGCTGCTGCGCAAGCACGCCTGGCGCTTCGCGTCATCCACCACGCCCGAGGCCGGCCGCGCGAAGGCCTTCGCGCTGCTCGCGCGGCGCGGCTTCGCTCCCGACGCCGCGCGCGAGGCGGTCGACGCCGTGCTGCCGCCGAGCGAGGACTGACCCGCCGCGTCCCGGCGCTCCCGCCGGCGAGGCCATCACATCCGCTTGATGCGAGTCGTCCCTGCGCGCTATAGTTACTCTTCGCGTCGGGGCGTAGCGCAGCCTGGTAGCGCACATCGTTCGGGACGATGGGGTCGGAGGTTCGAATCCTCTCGCCCCGACCACGCGGCAGCCCGGAGGTCACCCTCCGGGCTGCGATCGTTCCGTCACGGGGCCGCAGCGTCGCCGATCAGCACGATCACCACCGTCCCGGGGCCGTGCACGCCGGTGGTGAGCGTCATCTCGATGTCGGCCGTGCGGCTCGGGCCGGTGATCTGCACCACCGCCGACGGCAGGGCGCCGCTCAGCTCGGCGTAGGTCTCGACCAGGTCACGGCGCAGGTCCGCCTCGCGCAGCACCACCACGTGCGCCGGCGGGAGCACGCCCTCGAGCCTCCCCGGTTCGGCGCGCAGCACGACCGTCCCCGTCTCCGCGACGCCGCGCCACGCGCCTGTGATGCCGACGTCGGCGTGCTCGGGCGCCTCCTCCGGCAGCCCGCAGGCGAGGAGCGCCGCGCGCGCCACCGCGTCGTCGCTGGCGCAGACGCTCGCGCCGAGCTCACG
>SKWV01000162.1 GCA_007128755.1 Trueperaceae bacterium | reverse complement strand
GCTCCCGAAATCGAATGTGCCTCAGCTCGCAATTTGCTAGGGTCGAATGTCCCTGTGTCCCGCTGCCGAAGCAGCGGTACAACGGGCCTCTGGTCGCGAGGCTCGCTTCGCGAAGAACGGCTGCAGGAGCGCACCCCTTGTGCTAGCCTGTTCGAATTCTAGGCTGGTCACGCTCCGTCGTGACCGTGGCGCGGGCGCAGCGCCGAGGAGGGACCACACAGTGCATGTGAGACGACGGCTCCGTCGGGGCCTCGCTTTGGCTGCCCTGCCGCTTCTGGCAGCTTGTAACTTCGGGGGGCCGCAGTCGGCACTCGACCCGCAGGGACCCATCGCACAGGCCCAGAAGGACCTGTTCATGTGGACCTATTACCTGAGCTGGCCGGTCATGATCGCCGTGTTCGGCGTGATCGTGTACTCGATCATCCGGTTCAGGTCGAAGGGCGCCGAGGACGACAAGACCCTGCCGCACCAGACCCACGGGCACACGACCCTGGAGATCGCCTGGACGCTCATCCCGGTCGTGCTCATCATCCTGGTCGCGGTCCCGACCGTACGGACGATCTTCGCGACCGAGTACACCATCGCTCCCGCCCAGTACACCGACGAAGACGTCGTGATCCGGGCCACGGGCTACCAGTGGTGGTTCGAGTTCGACTACGGCGACGGCATCGTCACCTCGAGCGAGATGCACATCCCCATCGGCCGCCGCGTGATCGTCGAGCTCGACTCCGCCGACGTGCTGCACGCGTTCTGGGTCCCGAACCTCGCCGGCAAGCGCGACATGATCCCGAACCAGGCCAACACCGTCTTCTTCCAGGCCGACCGACCCGGCGTGTACTTCGGTCAGTGCGCCGAGTTCTGCCTGGGGGCTCACGCCTACATGCGCTTCCGCGTGATCGCCTCCGAAGAAGAGGACTACCAGGCGTGGCTCGCCTCGTTCCGTGACGCCGGCACCGCCGAGCGCGCCGTCCAGGCCGACCCGCAGATCGAGCGTGGCCGCCAACTCATGGCCCAGAAGGGCTGCATCGGCTGCCACACCATCGACGGCTACGCCGCCACGCCGGTGGGTGCGCCCGGCTTCCCGAACCTCACCAACTTCGGCCTGCGGCTCACGGTCGGATCCTCGATCCTGGACGCCACGCCCGAGAACGTCGCCGCTTGGATCCGGAACCCCGAAGCCCTCAAGCCGGGTAACTACATGCCGGTCCTGTGGCGTGCCGACGACCCGAACGCCGATGAAGAGGTGGCGGCGATCACGGCCTACCTGCTGAGCCTCGGGCGTGACACCGACGCGGCGACCGCGGCACTGGGAGCATCACATGGCGATCGGTAACGTCGGCTCGGCCGGCCCGACCACGGGTCAGGACGCGCTCCTCACACGACCGAACACCGACCGCGGGCTCGTCGGCTGGCTCACCACCGTCGACCACAAGCGCCTCGGCATCCTCTACATCCTGACGAGCCTCACGTTCATGGGCTTCGCCAGCGTCGAGGCGTTCTTGATCCGCCTGCAGCTCGCCGCGCCGGGCAACACGCTGCTCAGCCCCGACGTCTACAACCAGATGTTCACGATGCACGGCGTGACGATGGTGTTCCTCGCGATCATGCCGCTCGGCATCGGCTTCGCCAACTACTTCGTGCCGCTCCAGATCGGCGCGCGCGACCTGGCCTTCCCACGGCTGAACGCGTTCGGCTACTGGGTCTACCTCGTCGGCGGGCTCTTCCTCTACACGAGCTTCTTCCTGGGCGGCGCGCCCGACGTGGGCTGGTTCGCCTACGCGCCCCTCACCTCGCTATCGAACAACCCGGGCCTCGGCACCGACTTCTACATGATCGGCCTGTTCGTCGGCGGCATCGGCACCCTCGTGACCGCCATGAACCTGATCGTCACGGTCGTCAACATGCGCGCGCCCGGCATGACCATGATGCGCGTGCCCGTGTTCACGTGGCTGATCCTCGTCACGAGCTTCCTGATCATCTTCGCGTTCCCGCCGCTCACCGTCGCGCTGTTCCAGGTCATCATGGACCGCTCCTTCGGGACGCTCTTCTACGTGCCGGAAGCGGGCGCGATGCCGATCCTGTGGCAGCACCTGTTCTGGATCTTCGGTCACCCGGAGGTCTACATCATCATCCTGCCGGCGTTCGGGGTGATCTCCGAGATCATCCCCACGTTCTCGCGCAAGCCCCTGTTCGGCTACCCGGTGATCATCCTCTCGGGCATCTTCATCGGCTTCATGGGCTTCGCGGTCTGGACGCACCACATGTTCACCACCGGCCTCGGCCCCGTGGTCAACACGGCCTTCGCCCTGACCAGCTTCGTGATCGGCATCCCTACGGGCGTCAAGGTCTTCAACTGGCTGGGGACCATGTGGGGCGGCAAGATCCTCTTCGCGACGCCCATGCTCTACGCCGTCGCCTTCCTGGTGACCTTCACGCTGGGCGGCATCACCGGCATCATGCTCGCGGTGCCCCCGTTCGACGCGCAGGCGCACGACACCTACTTCGTGGTCGCCCACTTCCACTTCGTGATGGGCGGTGGCGCGCTGCTCGCGTTCTTCTCGGCGCTGTACTACTGGTTCCCGAAGATGACCGGCAAGATGGTCTCCGAGCGCCTGGGCAAGCTCGGCTTCTGGCTCATGGTGCCCGGCTTCTACGTGATCTTCTTCCCGCAGCACTTCCTCGGCCTCATGGGCATGCCGCGGCGCACGCAGACCTACGTGGAGGGCATCGGCTTCGAGTTCTGGAACCAAGTCTCGACGGCGGGCACCTTCATCATGGGCGCCGGCCTGATCGTCTTCTTCTTCTCGTTCATCCACGCCTTCGCGCGCGGCAAGCCTGCCGGGAACGACCCGTGGGACGGCCGCACGCTGGAGTGGTCGACCACCTCGCCGCCGCCGCACTACGACTTCGTGCGCCAGCCCGTCGTGAACGACCGCGACGCGCACTGGGTGCAGAAGTACCCCGACAGCGTCCACGGCGAGCGCGTGCCGGAGGCCGCCTCGATCCCCTACGACGCCCACGGCATCCACATGCCCGGCCAGAGCTGGTACCCCTTCATGACGGCGATCGCGATGCTGCCGATGAGCTACGGCCTCCTGTACAACAACTGGTGGGTCCTCGGCCTGTCGCTCTTCGTCATCGTCGTGGCGAGCTACCTGTGGGCGCTCGAGGGCGTCGGCGGCAAGCACATCCACGTCGATCCCGATCATCCGCATGGCCATGATCGCCACGAGGAGGACGCGGCGTGAGGGAAACCATCGCCCCCACCGAGACGCACGGCGCGGCGGTCCTGTCCGCGCGGAGCACCAAGCTCCCCGACATCAAGCTCATGATGTGGGTCTTCCTGGCCTCGGACTGCATGTTCTTCGGCACGCTGATCGGGACGTACCTGGTCTACAACGGGCGCAGCCTCGTCGGACCGGGGCCGCTCGACGTGCTCGACATCCCGCTCACCACCGTCAGCACCTTCGTCCTGCTGATGTCGTCGTTCCTGATGGTGCTGGCGCTGCACTCGCTGCGCCAGAACGACATCTCGAAGTTCCGCCTCTGGACCTTCGGCGTCGCCTTCTTCGGCGCCATCTTCCTGGGTTTCCAGATCTACGAGTTCAGGCACTTCATCGACCTCGGGCTCACGCTCCAGGGCAACCTCTTCGGCACGACGTTCTACGTGCTCACGGGCACGCACGGCGTCCACGTCGCCATCGGGGTCCTGTGGTTGCTCTCGATCCTGGTGCACTCCTACTTCCATCCCTGGACCAGCAAGGACGACGTCTACCTCGAGGTGGCCGGCCTCTACTGGCACTTCGTCGATATCGTCTGGATCGTGATCTTCACGGTCGTCTACCTGGTCGAGTTCGTATGAGGCGATCCTGATGGCACACGGCAACGGCAAGCACGGCCCCGGGCTCTACATCATCGTCGCGCTCATCCTGGGCGTGATCACCTACGTCGAGTACTACATCGTCGAGTTCCCGCCCATCTGGATGAGCTCGGGCTGGGTGATGTTCTGGCTCATCGCGATGTCGCTCGCGAAGTTCCTGATGGTCATCTGGTTCTTCATGCACCTGCGCGACGACGACAAGCTCTACACCGGCTTCTTCGCGTCCGGTTTCGTGATCGCCATGGCCACGTTCGTGGCGCTCGCAGCCATGTTCTTGTTCCCGCGCGCCGTGGCGCCGCGGGTCGCGGCCGCGGAGCCGCCGGCGATCGCCGCGCACGCCGATCCCGACGCCTACCCATCGCCGCTCGACCCGGAGACGCTGGCGCGCATCGAGACCGACGGGCTGTCGCGCACCGTGGTGGACCGCACCCTCGCGCCACGCCCCAAGGATCAGAGCCTGCGCATCACGCCGCCGGCTGCGCCGGCGGACACGTTCGCGCTCCGGCTCGACGACGACGAGCTCGAGGACATCGACCTCGCCGACGTCGACATCGCGCCGGATCCCGAGGCCGACCCCGCCGCCGCGGCCCTCCCCGCGCCCGAGGACCCCGAGCCCGACGATCCCACCCTCGCGGTGGCCCCCGATCCCACCTTCGACCGCACACTCGGCGCGCAGGTGTACACCCAGAGCTGCAGCGGCTGCCACCAGGCCAACGGCCAGGGCATCCCCGGTGTCTTCCCGCCGCTCGCTGGCCACGCGCTGGACCTCTACGAGGCCGACGGCGGCCGCACCTACCTCATCGACGTGATGCTCTACGGCCTGCAGGGCCCGATCGAAGTGAACGGCCAGACCTACAACGGCGTCATGCCCGCCTGGCCGCAACTGAGCGACGAGCAGATCGCGGCGGTCGTCAACCACAGCGTCGTCGGCTTCGACGCCGTCGACGAGCCCGATGGCTTCGACGCGATCAGGCCCGACGAGGTCGCCGCCGAGCGCGGCAAGGGACTCACGCCTCGCGACGTCCACGCCCTCCGCGAGGAGCTCGAGCCGGTCGACGAGCCCGTCGAGGAGGAGGCCGTCGAAGAAGAGGCCGTGGACGAAGAGGTCGTCGAAGCGGAGCCCGAAGTCGAGGCAGAGCCCGAAGTGGCCGAGCCAGACGAGGTCTCCGTCGACGAGGTCGAGGCCCCCGAGCCCGACCCCACCTTCGACCGCGCGCTCGGCGCGCAGGTGTACACCCAGAACTGCAGCGCCTGCCACCAGGCGAACGGCCAAGGCATCCCCGGTGTCTTCCCGCCGCTGGCGGGCCACGCGCTGGACCTCTACGACGCCGACGGCGGCCGCACCTACCTCATCGACGTGATCCTCTACGGCCTCCAGGGCCCGATCGAGGTCGACGGACGGACGTACACCGGCCTCATGCCCGCCTTCGCGCAACTGAACGACGAGCAGATCGCGGCGGTCGTCAACCACAGCGTCGTCGGCTTCGACGCCGTCGACGAGCCCGACGACTTCGACGCCATCCGAGCCGACGAGGTCGCCGCCGAGCGCGGCAAGGGACTCACGCCCAGCGACGTTCACGCTCAGCGCCAAGAGCTGGGTCTGGACTGAGGAGCCTCGTATGGCGCCCGACATGATCTACATCGGCTGGCAGCTCGACCCGGTCCTGATCGGCGGGCTGCTGGCCCTCGCCGTCGCGTACGCCATGGCGACCGGACCGCTGCGCACTCGGATCGCCCCCGAGTCGCGTGCGGAGCCGAAGCGCGCGGCGATCTTCTACCTGTCACTGGTGCTCTTCTTCCTGGTGGAGGGATCACCGCTGCACGACCTGGCCGAGCGCTACCTGCTGTCGGCCCACATGCTGCAGCACCTGCTGCTGTCGTACGTCGTGGCGCGCCTCATGCTGGTGGGCGTCCCCGCCTGGCTGTGGCGCCGGCTGCTCCTGAACCGCGCCGTGCGGCCGATCGCCCGTGTGGTCCTCACGCCGATCTTCGCGTTCCTGACGTTCTCGATCCTCTTCGCCGTATGGCACGTGCCGCCGATCTACGAGGGGGCGCTCGCCAACTCGACGCTCCACCACATCGAGCACGTCGTGTTCCTCATCAGCGCCATCATCTTGTGGTGGCCGATCCTGAGCCCGCTCCCGGAGATCCCCAAGGCGTCGTCGTTGGTGCAGCTCGTGTACCTGTTCACGATCCCGATCGCGCAGCTGCCGGTCTTCGCGGCCATCGCCTTCTCGCCCGACGTGATCTACACCCCCTACGCCAACGCCCCGCGCGTCATCGAGTCGCTCACGCCCCTCGCCGACCAGGCGCTCGCCGGCGCCCTCATGAAGGTCCTGGGCCTCGTCTTCTTCGGGGTGCCGTTCGCCCGGATCTTCTTCGAGTGGTACGCCCGCGAGACCAGGCGCAACATCACGCAAGGCGACATGCGCCTGCAGACGACGATGCCGGCGGCGCACGACGGGGTCTTGGCGCCCGCCGTGGAGACACGATGAGCACGACGAGCGTCGACGATGGCCGCATCGAGGCCATCGCCTTCGACTGGGGCGGCGTCTTCACGGAGGGGACCTTCGACGGCCGCGCGGTCGTCGCGCTCGCCGACCTGGTGGGTCTCGCCGAGACCACGGTGGCCGAGAGCTACTACCCCCTCATGAAGGACTTCGAGGTCGGCGCGTTCGACCTCGGCGAGTTCACGCGGCGGCTGCAGGCCGAGCTGGCCTCCGACGTCGATCCCGCCGAGCTCCAGGCCACGTTCCTGGGCGCCGCGCGCGAGCGGCCGGCGATGTACGCGGTGCTCGCGGGGATCCCCGCCACCTACACCGTGGGCATGCTCTCCAACAACGTTCCCACGCTGTGCGACCGGGTCCGCTCCGACCCCCGCATGGCGCGGGTCGAGCGCTTCGTGTTCAGCAACGAGATCGGCGTGCGCAAGCCCGACCCGGCGGCGTTCGCGGCCCTTAGCGAGGCGCTCGGCGTCGCGCCGGAAGCCACCCTCTTCATCGACGACAACGCGGACAACATCGCCGCGTGCCGCGCGCTCGGGTTCGAGGGCCTGCTGCTCGACTCCGCCGCCGGTTTCGCGCGATCCTGGCGCGCGATCCTGCCCGAGCTCGGCGAACTGGTCGACGGGCCGGACTGGGCACGATGAGCGCGAACGACGACGAGCGTCCCGAAGCGATCGGCGACGATCGCACGCCGCGTACGACGCGCCCCGTCAAGCTGCTGCAGGGGTACGTCTGGCACCCGCGCGATCTCGACATCGACCTCGGCGACTACCTCCCGGCGCGCCTCGACCCCGACGTGCACGTGCTCTGGGACGTGATGCCGGCCGCGCCCTTCACGTTCTTCGACGACGGGACGCTCTCCGCCACCCAGCGGGTCTACCAGCTCACGGCGCTGCGCTTCGTCGGCCCCGACGAGGAGCCGGGCGCGCTCCTGCCGTGGCTCGCGGAGACGCTGCAGGCGGCGCTCGAGACGACACCGGAGGGTGTCGGCTGGCAGGTCATGGAGGACCTGCGCGAGCTCGGCTGACCCCGGCCCACCGGAAGGCTCGACCCCCCGACCTATACTGGTCTCGCCGCGAAGGAGCGGCGCGACCCATGGATCACGACGGCGACAGCCACGCGCTGAGACGCGACGCCATCCTCACCGCCATCACCGGCGCGGGGCTCGTGGTCGGCGTGATCGCGACCCTCCTGGGCGCGCCGGAGTGGGTCCCGTCCCTCGCCTATCTCGCCGCCTACCTGGCCGGCGGGCTCCCCGCCGGCGCCGAGGCGCTGCGGTCGTTGCGCCGCGGGACCCTCGACATCGACCTGCTGATGGTGCTCGCCGCGCTCGCCGCCGCCGCCGTGGGCGAGGCTCGCGACGGGGCCATCCTGCTGTTCCTCTTCAGCCTCGCCGGCACGCTCGAGGACTACGCCATGGGCCGCACGAAGCGCGCCGTGGACGCGCTGCTGCAGCTCCGTCCCGACGTCGCCACCCGGCGGCTCCCGGGGGGCGAGCGCGAGCAGGTCCCCGTCGACGCGCTGCGACAGGGCGACATCGTGCTCGTGAACCCGGGCGAGCGCCTTCCCGCCGACGGGCGCGTGGTCGAGGGCAGCAGCGCCATCGACCAGGCCGCCATCACCGGCGAGAGCGTGCCGGTCGACCGGGCCGAGGGCGACGAGGTGTTCGCCGCGACCGTCAACGGCCACGGCGCCCTGGCGATCGAGGTCACCAAGCTCGCCGGCGAGTCGACGGTGGCGCGCATGATCGAGCTCGTGACCGAGGCGCGGGCGCAGCGCTCGCCCAGTCAGCGCATCGGCGAGTGGTTCGGCCGGCGCTACACGGTCCTGGTGCTCGCCGGCAGCGCCGTCGCGTTCGTGGTGCTGCTGGTGCTCGGCCGCGACTCCTCGAGCGCCCTCTACACCACCGCGACGCTGCTCGTCGCCGCCAGTCCCTGCGCCGTGGTGATCAGCGTGCCCTCGGCGGTGCTCTCCGCCCTCGCGGCCGCCGCGCGCGGCGGCGTGCTCTTCAAGGGCGGCGGCGCGCTCGAGGCGCTCGGCAAGAGCACCATGATCGCCTTCGACAAGACCGGCACCCTCACGCTCGGCCGTCCCGCCGTCACCGACGTCGTCGCCGCGGACGGCGACGCGGCCTCGCTGCTGGCGCTGGCGAGCGCGATCGAGGCGCGATCGGAGCACCCCATCGCCCGCGCCATCCTGAGCGAGGCCGCCCGGCGAGGCGTCACGGCCGATCCGGCCGAAGACACCACCGCCCTACCCGGGCAGGGCATCCGCGCCCGGCTCGGCGACCGGCACGTGTGGGCCGGCACCCACGTGCTGATGGAGGAGCGGGGCCTGGCGCTCCCGACGGAGCTGCGGTCCGCCTACGAAGAGCTCGAGCGGCGCGGCGCGACGCTCATCGTCGTGGGCGACGCCGAGACCGTGCACGGTGTGATCGCCGTGGCCGACACGGTCCGGCCGAGCGCCGCGAGCGCGGTCGCGCGACTGCGCGCCACCGGCTTCCAGCACGTGGCCATGCTCACCGGCGACAACCGCGGCGTCGCGCACGCCGTCGCCGAGCAGGTCGGCATCGCCCCCGAAGACGTCTACGCGGACCTCTTGCCCGAGGACAAGCTCGACATCGTCGCCCGGCTGCGCCAGCGCGGCCTGGTGGCGTACGTCGGCGACGGCGTGAACGACGCCGCGGCGCTGGCGCGCGCCGACGTCGGCATCGCCATGGGCGCCGCCGGGAGCGACGTGGCCATCGAGACCGCCGACGTCGCCCTCCTGGCCGACGACCTGGGCCGGCTCGAGGCCGCCTACCGTCTCTCGCGCCGCGCCAACCGCGTGGTGCGGCAGAACCTCGTCTTCGCGCTCGGCGCCATGATCGTGCTGGTCGGCTTCACCCTGTTCGGCAACCTGCCGCTGCCGCTGGCGGTGGTGGGGCACGAGGGGGGCACGCTGGTCGTGGTGGCGAACGGGTTGCGGCTGCTGATCCCCGAACGCCGGCGCGCCACGGGCGGCGCTCCGGCGCGGGCGCGCGGGGTCCGGTCGCCCGCCGAAGCCTCGCGCTGACGGCGGTCGGGCGGCTCGTCGAGCCGTGGTAGCGTGGCCGCCATGCCGCCTGGCGAGCGTCCCAGACGCATCTCCATCGTGCTCGTGTTCCTGGCCGCCTACTTCTTGTCGTACTTCTTCCGCTCCACCAACGCCGTCATCGCCGACGACCTCGCGCGCGACGTCGGCCTCGGCGCCGGCGCCCTCGGCCTCATGACCAGCGTCTTCCTGGCGGCGTTCGCCGCCGTGCAGCTGCCGCTCGGCAGCGCGCTCGACCGCTTCGGGGCGCGCTGGGTGACGTCGACGCTGCTGCTCGCCGCCGTCGCCGGGAGCCTCGTGTTCGCGTTCTCCACCACGCTCGCCGGCCTCACGATCGGCCGCGCCCTCATCGGCCTCGGGATGGCGGGCGTGCTGATGGGGGCCCTCAAGGCGTTCGCCGTGTGGTTCGATCCGCGCGCCTTCGCGACCGTCTCCGGCCTGCTGGTGGGGATCGGCTCGCTCGGCGCGTTGGCCGCGGCGACGCCGCTCGCGCTCCTCAACGACGCCTTCGGCTGGCGCGCGGTCTTCGCGGGTGGCGCCGTGGTCACGCTGCTCGCGGCGGCCGCGATCGCGACCGTGGTGCGCGAGCCGCGCGGCGCG
>SKWV01000179.1 GCA_007128755.1 Trueperaceae bacterium | reverse complement strand
TGAACGTCGGCAGCGCCGGGACCTGCGGCGGCATGAAGTGCTTCGACGCCCCCTCGTCGCGGATCGCCGCGGTCGGCAGCACGAAGTCGCCGACCTCGAGCGAGCGGTGCAGGCCGCCGCAAATCCCCAGGAATAGCGTCGCCTTCGGGTCGGCGGTCGCGAGCACCTCGATGATGAGGGCCGCCACGGGCGAGCCGATGGAGAAGTCGATGATGGAGACGCCGAGGCGCTCGGAGTGCGCGGCGGTCATGGCCGAGCCCTGCGTGCGCGTCGCGTCGCCGGCGATGACCACGAAGCGCTCGAGGTAGTGGCCGAAGTTCGTGAGGATGATCTGCTTCTGGAACGCTTCGGGCTCGGTGCCGGTGTAGCGCGACAGGAACTCGCGGCCGATGCGCCACTTCTCGGGGTTGGCGTAGATGTGGTTGGAGGCGCCGGGGGCGGGCGGGGCCGTCGGGAGCTCGGCGACGGGCGTGTCGTCGCCGAGCACCTCGCGGGCCGACGCCGCAGCTGGGATGTCGCGTTCGCCATGGTCGGTCATGCGGCATGGTATCGCGCGCCCCGCGGCGCCGAGGCCGAGCGGTCGTCCTACGGCGTTCGGGCGTCGGCCGAGGCGACGGCGGGGAGCGGCACGCGCTCGTCCACGATCTCGAATCGTGGCGCCGAGGGGTTCCCCTTGAAGCGCTGGCGCACCTGCTCGTACCCGACCTGACTGAACGGGCACACCTTCACGCAGACCGCGCACCCGAAGTGCTCCGTGAAGTAGTCGCGACACCGGCCATGGTCGATGCACTGACGGCCGCCGTTGCCACGGTCGCGGGGGGCATCGTAGATCGCGTCGACGGGGCAGCTCCGCACGCACTTGCGGCACATCGCGCAGAAGTCACGGACCCACGCGTGCTCGTTCCGCTCACGCACCGGCAGGTTGGTGATGTTGGTGTAGATGACGTTCAGGCGGAGTCGTGCTCCCCCCTCGGGCGCGATGAGCAGTCCGTGATAGCCGATGGCGCCGATCCCCGCCAGTTCCGCCAGATGCGGGTAGTCGGTGGTGCCACCCAACGCGGTGCCCGGGTACGCGGCGAAGCCCCGACGGCGCAAGAACGTCGAGAGCGTGCCTGCGATCGATGCGAGGCTGCGGTACCCGTCTACGACCTCGATCTGGCAGTCCAGGCTCGGCGCCGTGTCGATCGGCGCCTTGGCCATCTCGACGGTGAAGACGATCGCGTACTCGTGCGGGATGCCCTTCCCGGCGAAGATCGCATCGCGCGGGATGCGAACGTAGGCGATGTCCTTCGCGCCCAGTCGCCGAGCCCGCGCTTCGAGATCGCGGATGTCGTCAGCGCGAGCCACATCTCGCTTCGGCACTGCAGCACGGTCGTAGAGCGCGACGCCACGCCGCATGTGGGCGAGCACCGGCAGGATCCGCCGGATCACGCGGAGCCGGTCGCGGCCCCCGAGCGTTCGGAGCGCGATCCGCTCCGGTGGGAGATCGGTCTCGAAGGGCGTCCGAGGGCGCGCTGCCGGGCCGGCGGGCACGGGGCGGGGAGCGTGCACCATGTGCGCGTCAGCCGCATCGAGGATCACGTCCAGCGAGAAGCGGCGTCCGGCGCGGAGTTGGCGGATGATCTGGCGTATCACGCATCGGTCCCTTCGGCGAAAAGCGAACGTTCGCTCCGTTACGATATTGGCGAGAGCGCGAGTTGTCAAGAACGAGCGTTCACTTTTATGATGGGGCGTGCCGAAGGTGTCGACCGCCTACCGCAGCGAGCGCCGCGACCAGATCCTCGACGCGGCCGTCCGCTGCTTCGCCGCCACCGGGTTCCACGCGACTGGGATGGCCGACGTCGTCCGCGAGAGCGGCCTATCGGCGGGCAGCGTGTACCGGTACTTCCGCAGCAAGGACGACCTGATCGGATCGATCATCGATCGGCTCCTCGACCGGCTCCAGGCGCAACTCACCGAAGCGAGCGCGCGGGTCGAGACGCTGCCGGAGATGCTGGAGCGCTCCATCTCGATCGCCGAGCAGACCTTCAGCGGCGAGCGGAGCGACTACGCGCGCCTCCTCCCCCAGGTGTGGACGGAGGCGCTCCGGAATCCGGTGGTCGCCGAGCGCGTGCGGGGTGCCTACGCTCGGATCTTCGACCGTCTCGAGGAGCTCGTGCTCCGACTCAAGGCGCTCGAGACGCTTCCGGGCGGGCTCGATCCACGAGGCGCAGCCCACGTGTTGCTCGCGATCCTCCAGGGCTACATGCTGCAGCGACTCATCGTGGCGACCGACGTCGATCCGGGCTCGTACGTTCGCGCCGCCCGCGTTCTCCTGGACGGGGCCGAACCGCGTGACGCTCACGACACGCAGTAGCGACCCAGCTCAGTCGAGCAGCCGCTTGATCCGCTCCAGGGCCGTCTCGATCTGCGGCAAGGCGCAGGCGTACGACAACCGCGCGAACCCGGGCGCCTCGAAGTCCGTGCCCGGCACGACGCCGACGTGCGCGCGCTCGAGCAGGATGGTCGCCGCGGCGGTCTCGTCCGCATCGATGCGGCTCAGGTCGGCCATCACGTAGAAGGCGCCCTCAGGCGTGGGCGTGCGCAGCC
>SKWV01000026.1 GCA_007128755.1 Trueperaceae bacterium | reverse complement strand
GCGCGAGGCCGTGGCGCGGGACGTCCAGTCGCTCGTCGAGCGGCTGACGCCCGACCTCGAGCGCCTCGCGTCGTCACGGATCCTCGTGACCGGCGGCGCCGGCTTCCTCGGCCACTACCTCGTGCAGCTGCTCGCGGCGTGGAACCGCGCCCGCCCCGGTGACGCCGCCGACGTGCTGGTGGCCGACAATTACGCGCGCGGGATGCCGGAGTGGCTGCGGGCCCTGGATGGTCGCGACGGCGTCACCTGCCTCCGTCACGACGTGACTAGAGCGCTCCCGCAGGAGGTCGGCCATCACGACTGGGTCGTCCACGCCGCCTCGATCGCGTCGCCGACGTTCTACCGCAAGCACCCGCTGGAGACGATGGACGCCAACGTGCTCGGCCTGCGCCTGCTGCTCGACCGCGCGGTCGAGCAGGCGCGGGCCGGCGACCCGATGAGCGGCTTCCTCTTCTTCTCGACGAGCGAGATCTACGGGGATCCGACGCCCGACATGATCCCCACCCCCGAGACCTATCGGGGGAACGTCTCCTGCACCGGCCCCCGCGCCTGCTACGACGAGTCGAAACGCTACGGCGAGACGCTCAGCGTCATCTTCGCCCAGCACTACGGCGTCCCGGTGCGCGTCGTCCGGCCGTTCAACAACTACGGGCCCGGCCTGAACATCCACGACGGGCGGGTGCTCCCCGACTTCGCGCGCAACGTGCTCGCCGGGCGTGACGTGGTGATGCACTCCGACGGGAGTCCGACGCGGACCTTCTGCTACGTCGAGGACGCCATCGTCGGCTACGTGCGGGCGTTGGTGCGCGGCCGGGACGGCGAAGCCTACAACATCGGCGTGCGTGCGCCCGAGATCAGCATGCTCGAGCTCGCCGAGCGCGTGGTCGCGTGGGCGAGGGACGCCGTCGGCTACGGCGGGCGCGTGGTCGAGCAGGCGAGCGACGAGCGCGACTACCTCGTCGACAACCCGAACCGGCGCTGCCCGATCATCGACAAGGCGGTGCGGGAGCTCGGCTACGACCCGCGCGTCGGCCTCGACGAGGGTCTCGATCGAGCTATGACCTGGTACGCCGGGACCTGGACGCCGGAGGAGGAGCGCTCATGAAGGTGACCATCGTCGGTACGGGTTACGTCGGCCTCGTGACGGGGGCATGTCTCGCGAACGTCGGCCATACGGTCACCTGCGTCGACATCGATCCGGCCAAAGCCGAGGCCATCGAGCGGGGACAGGCCTTCCTCTACGAACCTGGTCTGCAGGAGATCCTCGACCGGCACGCCGGCCGCACCCTCCGCGGGACGACGGATCTGGTCGGGGCGGTGCGCTCCAGCGACCTCACGATGATCGCCGTGGGCACACCGTCGTCGAACGGGACGATCGACCTCGGCCACGTGAAGGCCGCGGCGCGCCAGATCGGCGAGGCGCTCCGGGGACGCGCACAGCCGCACGTCGTCGTCGTCAAGAGCACGGTGGTGCCGGGGACCACGGAGGACGTGGTCGCTCCGATCCTCCGCGAGGGTTCCGGGCGCGGCCCGGAGGATGGCGTCGCCGTGGCGATGAACCCCGAGTTCCTCGCCGAAGGCAACGCTGTGTACGACTTCGCCGACCCGGACCGCATCGTCCTGGGGGTCTCCGATGCGCTCGCCGAGGCGAGGCTGCGCGAGCTGTACGCGTCGTTCCCGGGCGTGGACGTGCTCGTGACGACGCCGCGGACCGCCGAGGCGATCAAGTACGCCTCGAACGCGGCCCTCGCCACCCTCATCTCGTTCTCCAACGAAGTCGGCAACTTGGTCGCGACGCTTCCGGGCGTGGACGTGCGCACCGTGATGCACGGTCTCCACCTCGACCGTCGCTGGTCGCCGATCCTCGCGGACGGCACGCGCGTGCGCCCCGGCGTGCTCGCCTTCCTCGCCGCCGGCTGCGGGTTCGGCGGGAGCTGCTTCCCGAAGGACGTCGAGGCCCTCGCCGGCTTCGCCCGTGGGCGCGGCATGCCGACGCCCATCCTCGACGCGGTGCTGTCGGTGAACCGCGCCCAGCCCGCCGAGGTCGTCGCCCTCCTCGAGCGCGGCCTCGGCGGCGTGAGGGGTCGGCACGTCGCCGTCCTCGGGTTGGCGTTCAAGCCCCATACCGACGACGTCCGGGAGTCGGTGTCGCTGGTGGTGGTCCGGGAACTCCTCGCCCGCGGCGCGCACGTGCGGGCGTACGACCCGGTCGCCGCGGAGACGGCTCGTGCGGTGCTCGACCCGGCGTGCACCCTCCGCGACTCTCTCGAGGAGGCGCTCGATGGCGTCGACGCGGTCGCGGTGATGACCGCGTGGCCGGAGTTCCTCGAGGTGCCGGCGCTGCTGGCTTCGTCGGCGAAGCCACCGCTCGTGGTCGATGGGCGGCGCATGCTCGATCCGGCGACCGTCACGCGCTACCTCGGGATCGGGCTCGGGCCGCGTCACGAGAGCGAAGCAGAGGCGGCGGTACTGAGCGAGGCGTGACGGGAGCTCCTAGAAGCCTCCAACGGCCACGGCCCAATCCGACGCGTAAGGCGCGCTCCACACGTGCTCCCCAGCGGCCACCACACCGAGGTCGATCTCCTGGTACG
>SKWV01000055.1 GCA_007128755.1 Trueperaceae bacterium | reverse complement strand
GTCGACGCTCGGCATCGGCTTCGCGATCCTGGCGATCGCCGGCCTGTCGTTCCTGGGCCTGGGCGTGCAGCCGCCGGTGTCGGACTGGGGCGAGATGCTGGCGCGCGGTCGCCGGTTCTTGCCCGACGCGAGCTGGCTGATGATCTTCCCCGGGCTGGCCGTGTCGGTGACGGTGCTGGGGTTCAACCTGCTGGGTGATGCGTTGCGGGACGCGTTGGATCCGCGAGGGTAGGTGGGGGTCATCCGGCTCTTGCCGGCGTCGCACGTCGGGTCGACGCTGAGGGGCCCGTGTGCCTGCGCCGTGGTCGCAGCACCGTGGCGCGGAGGACCCCATGGCGACGAACGAGAAGCGAACCTACTCCTACGGCGTCAGGCGCCCAGCAGGGCCGCCGGTATGACGGCGACGCCGTCCGGCCTGCGGTAGGCGTCCCTCCCGGTCGTGATGACGGCCGCGTCGAGCAGGTCGCTACCGAGTCTGGTTCCGAGCCAACGGAGATGGATGACGTCGTGTTCGGTGACGGACGGTGAGAGCTTCACCTCCAGCGCCACGACTCGGCCGTCGCCTCGCTCAACGATGATGTCGACCTCGTGGTCTCCGTTACGGGTTCGGAGGTGGAACACCCGCGCCTCTGCCGCTTGCGCGAAGACGCGGACGCCGAGCGTGACCAATGATTCGAAGAGCCGACCGAACAGATCGCCGTCGCGTAGGCGTTGCGGCCCCGGGTCACGACCCGTAAGCAGGGCGGTCGCATCGGCGCCGATGAGCCGGGCTGCCAGCGCAGGATCGGCGAGGTGGTGTTTCGGCGCCTGGCCCAGTCGAGACAGGTGATTGTGCGTCGGCGTCCATGCCGGCTGAGGCTCGATCAGCCACAACTGCTCGAGCACGTCGCGATACACGATCGAGGTGGTCTTGGCAGGCTTCTCGCCTTCGCCGGGCGTCGCGGCCTCGAGCAGCACCTGATAGGACGCGGTCGTCGCCGTCGCGGCGGCATAGGCACGGAGCCAGCCACGGAGCGTCTCTGGTCTGCGAACGCGACGGCCTTGCTCCGCGAAGTCGCGTTGGACGATGCGACCCAGGTAGCCGTCGAGCAGGGCGCGTCGAGCGCGTGGAGCGGTGCCTCTGATGGCGGGGAACCCGGACCTCACGATCTCGTCGGCGTAGGCGCTCAGGTCGACGGTCGTCGATCCGTCGATGCTGGGTCGCCGACCAGTGAGCAGGTTCGCGAGGCTCACGGTCGGCCGCTCCAGGCCACGTTCCGAGAGCGTGAGAGGTCGCATGCGCAGCGAGACGATCCGTCCCGCTCCGGAATGAACGGGGGCCTCGATGGGCACCGCGCTGCCCGTCAGCAGGAAGCGGCCCGGTGTCGGGTCCGCATCGACGCTTCGCCTCACCAGGTCCCACGACGCCGGAAGGCGCTGCCACTCGTCCACGAGGATCGGCCGAGGGTCGCGCTCGAGGCGTCCCGGGTCGGCCTCCAGGAGCGCTCGTTGCGCTCCATCATCGAGGGAGTAGACGGAGCTCGCGCGCCGCAGGCAGGTGGCCGTCTTGCCGACACCTTTCGGGCCGTCGATGGCGATGGCGGGAGCTCCGCTCATCAGTTCGTCGAGCTCGACATCGAGCACCCGCGGCAGGTACGAGTCGGGAGGGCCTGAAGGCACGTCGCCACTATACACTACCGTTCGCAGCTCGTCTACGCTACCAATAGCACTCGCTCTACGCTACCATTCGCCGATGGCGCGGTGGCGCGCCGCGTCGTCGTGATCGTGCGGCCGCACGTTGGGAGGCGAGGGGGCGCTCCGAGCGCGGGTGGCGGCGCGACGCTGCCGAACGCCGGCGGCGCAGGTACCGCGGTCCCGCTCGCGCGCCGACGTGCGAGGATGAGGAGGATGTCCAACTTCCTGGTGTTCGCCGTCGTCGGCGCGCTGATGATCTCGGCCGGCGTGCCGCTGTACCGGGGCCGCGTGGGGCCCACCGCCTTCTACGGCGGCCGCCTGCCGCGCGCGCTGCGTGACCGCGCAGCGTGGACGTACGCGACCCGCGCCGTCGGCCGCGCGATGGTGTTCGGCGGCGCCGCGGTGGTGGTGTTCTCCGTCGTCGGCACGGTGATGGGCGTGACGCTCGACGACGAGGTGCCGACCCTGCTGGTCTTCGCGGTGCTCGTCGGGTCGATCGCGTTCGGTGTGGTGCAGGCCCTGTCGGTGCTGCGGCGGAGGCGGTGAGGCTGCGGCGGGCGCGGCCGTAGCGCCCGCTCAGGGGATGGCGTGTAGATCGGGGTCGAGCAGGCTCCCCGACCAGGTCTCGAAGGTCGGATAGCCCGCCCCTCCGGCCCGGCTGCCGGGATCGTGGTCCGGGTGGTAGAGCACGGTGAGGTTCATGTTGCTCCAGCTCATGAACCCCGTGCCGGTGACGCCGAGTTGCGCGAGCGCGCGCCAGGTGCCGGTGTTGAGGTACACGCGCGGCCGGCGGTCGCTGCCGTGCCCCTGCGAGATCGGGATCTGCGCGGCGTGGTGCGTGTGCCCGAACACGGTGTAGAGGACGTCGCCGCCACCAGGCGCGCGTTCGAGCTGTGCGAAGGTGCTCGTCGCGGCGC
>SKWV01000242.1 GCA_007128755.1 Trueperaceae bacterium | reverse complement strand
TGCACCCCGGCCGTTGCGAGCAGCCGAAGCGCCACGGCGCCGGCCGCCACGCGCGAGGCCGTCTCGCGCGCCGACGCGCGCTCGAGCACGTCGCGCAGGTCCTTGTGCCCGTACTTGATGCCGCCGGCCAAGTCGGCGTGACCGGGGCGCGCGGCGCTCAGCGCGCGCTTGCGCGGCTCGTTGCCGGGCTCCGGGTCCATGATCGCGGTCCAGTTCTTCCAGTCGCGGTTCTCGATCTGCATGGCGAGCGGCGCGCCGGTCGTGCGTCCCGCGCGCACGCCGCCCATGAGGCGGGCGCCGTCGGTCTCGATCACCTGGCGCCGGCCGCGGCCGTACCCGCCCTGACGCCGCCTGAGCCACGGGTCGATGTGATCGGCCGCCACCAGGTCGAGGCCGGCGGGCACGCCATCGAGGATCACCGTCAAGGCGGGGCCGTGCGATTCGCCTGCGGAGAGGTAACGGAGCATGCCGACCAGCCTAGCATGTGAAGGCTCGATCCCCGTCCTGGACACGTCTCGCGTGCACCACGACGCGGCGGACCCAACGGCTTCCGGCCCGCTCGAGTGGCGGGCCGGAAGGCGTCAGGACGTGTGGGTGCCGGACCGAGCGGCCGGCGGAGCGTCAGTCGATGATCTGCGCGGTGATGATCACCAGCAGGTCGACGTTGTCCTCTTCGGTCACGGTCTGGCTGAACAGGGAGCCGATGAGCGGGATGCTGCCGAGGATCGGCAGGCGGCTCTGCCGCACGTTGAGCGAGTTCTGCAGCAGGCCGCCGAGCAGGATGGTCTGGCCGGGCTGCACGGTCACCGTGGTGTTGACGGCGCGGGTCGAGAGGTTCAGGAACGTCGGGTCGTTCGTCGTCGAGAGGATGTCCTCGACGCTGGCGTCGACCACGAGGGTGATGCGGCCGTCGGCGGAGATGCGCGGGGTCACGTCGACCTGCACGCCGTAGGGGATGGTGCGCTCGATGTTCTCGTTCGCTCCCGGGAGCGTGATGAAGATCGTGCCGCCCGACTGGATGGTGCCGGTGCCGTTGTCGAGCACCGTGATGTTGCTGTCGTCGACCCGGCGGGTCAGGCCCTGCACCTCGAGCGTGTCGAGGACCGCGAGCACGTTGAGGCTCGAGATCACCTTCGTGGTGTCGAAGATGAAGGAGAGCCCGCCCGAGAGCACCTGCGCGGTGAAGGAGCCGAGGCCGCCGCCCCAGTCGATGCCGAGGTCGAACGCGGTGCGCTTCGTGATCTCCTGGATGCGCACCTGGATGTTGACCTGGCGCTGCGGCTCGTCGAGCTGGTCGATCAGCTGCGCCAGGCGGCGCTGCGCCGAGGCCGTGCCGGTCACGATCAGGCTGTTGGTGCGTGGCTCGGGAACGACCGTGAAGGTGTCGATCGTCTGGGCGTTGTCGCCGCCGAGGACGGTCGTCGACTGCAGCGTCGTGGCGAGCTCACCGGCCTGCGCGTTCGACAGGAAGTACGTGCGCTGCTCGAGCGGCACGATGTCGGCGGGCTGGTCGAACTCCGCGAGGGCGGTGGCGACCGCGTCCTGCTGCTCGTCGGTCCCGATCACGACGATCGCGTTCGTGCCCGGCAGCGTCTCGACGGAGATGCCCACCACGGCGCGCCGCAAGATGGTCGCGACCTGGTCGATGGCGTTGTTGACGCGGTAGAAGCGCTGGAACGTCATGGCGTCCTGGTCGGTGGTCGGCGCCGTGCGCAACCGAGCCAGGGACTCCGGCGTGCCCACGACGACGACGTCGTTCTCCTGCACGACGTACACGAGGTCGTTCAGCGTCAGCACCAGGTCCCACACCTGACGGAAGGGCTTGGGGTCGCCGATGTCGTAGACGATGGTGCGGTCGGGCACGCCGTCGACGACGGGGGTGAGGCCGATGGAACGCGCCAGCGCGGTGATCATGGCGCGCAGCGACTCACCGCTGCTCCCCGTCGAGAAGGAGACGGGTTCGCTGAAGCGCTCGTCGTCCGGGAGCACCGTGGTTTGCGCCAGGGCGGAGGAGAGCGCGAGCACCGCCACCAGCACGAGAAGGGTCAACGATCGCTTCATGGTCACCGCCTGAGGTCCAGCACGAGAATCTGCGAGGTGTCGCCGAGCGTGAGTTGCGCCTGCTGACCGCGCAGATCGGTCAGGACGATGTCCGTGTCGGGAAGGCTCTGGCCGATCGCGACCACGACCGGTGTCGGCGTGTCGTGGGAGCGGAACACGCTCACGCTCACCGGACCGAGCGCGCTACCCGTGAAGATGTAGCCGTTGTCACGCAGGTAGCGCGACAAGACGTTGGTGCCGGCCGCGAGCGGCGGGGTCGGCACCGCCACGGCGGCCACCGTCGCCGGCGACGCCGCTTGCCCGGGGCCGAGGACCTCCGGGAGGGTCGAGGCGACCGCCGAGGTCACGCGCGGCGGCGTCACGATGTCGGACGGCGGCGCGGACTCGGGCTCGGGCAGACGGATCGCGGCGACGTTCGTGACGTCGACGCGCTCCGCGGCGGCGGCGCGAGGCTGGCGCAACAGGTCGGGCGTCGCGCTGAGCGGCACACCGGTCGGCAGCGCGCGGGGCAGGTCGCGCACGGCGGTACCGG
>SKWV01000204.1 GCA_007128755.1 Trueperaceae bacterium | reverse complement strand
TAGGTATGACTCGCACGCCCTACCAGAAGCTCTCGGTGAGCCTCCCACCAGACCTCGTGGACTTCGTCGACGCCTTCCGTCGACACCACGGGGTGGCGACACGCAGCGAGGTCATCGCACGGGCGGTCGAGGCGCTCCGAACCGCGGACTTGCGGCGCGCCTACCGCGATCACGCCGAGGCCTGGCAACACGATCCCGAGCGCGAGTTCTGGGACGAGGCCGCGGTGGCGGACGCGCTGGACGACGGCGAGAGCCGCTGGTGAGCGTTCGACGGGGCGTCATCGTGCTCGTCGACTTCGACCCAGCCCGCCGAGCGGAGGCAGCCAAGGTCCGTCCCGCCATCGTCGTGACGAACGACGCCGCCAACGCCCACGGCACGAGCGTGATGGTGGTGCCGCTGACCAGCGACACCGCCACCGTCTACCCCTTCCAGGTGCTCGTGCCCGCCGACTCGAGCGGCCTCGACCGCGACGCCAAGGCGCAGGTCGAGCTGGTCCGGAGCGTCTCCCGCACCCGTCTCGGCCCGACGGTGGGGGCGCTCCCGGACGACCTGCTCGCGCAACTCGATGCGCGGCTCAGGCTGCACCTCGGCCTGGAGTGAAGGATCGACGCGCCGTCGGCCGCCGCCCGCTCGGTACCGGCAGGCCCGCTGGAGCCGAAGCCGCACCGGAAGC
Source organism: Trueperaceae bacterium (assembly GCA_007128755.1). Taxonomy (GTDB): domain Bacteria; phylum Deinococcota; class Deinococci; order Deinococcales; family Trueperaceae; genus SKWV01. Next base: position 9,417 of record SKWV01000204.1, on the reverse strand, counting down.
GCGCGTTCGCCGGCTCAGGCCGTCGATCATGCGTGGGCCGACTGTCCCGACCTGACGTACGGATCGGCTTGACGCCTCCGCGTTCCGTTCCTATCCTGAACCAAAAGGTAGCAGTGACTCCCACATCGTGGGATACAGAGAGCGCGGGGAGCTCCGCGCGGAGGAGGCACCGACCGTGGCAGCACTCACCGGCAAGCGGATCGTCGTCATCACCGCCCACGAGTTCGAAGACGTCGAAGTGCTCTACCCGGTGCTTCGGCTCAGCGAAGAAGGCGCCTTCATCACCGTCGCCACCTTGCCCAAGGACGCCTTCGCGCACTTCCACGCCCGGACGCTCCATCCCACGAAGCCGATCACGGGTCGCTTCGGGTCGACGGTCCCGTTCATCGCGCTCGCCGAAGGGTTGCGCTACGAGCACGTCGAGACCACCGGCCTCCGCGCTGCCGACTACGACGCCGTGGTGGTGCCGGGCGGGTTCGCGCCGGACTTCCTGCGCGTCGACGAGCCGACGATGCGCTTCGTCGCCGAGATGCACAAGGCGGGCAAGTGGGTGACCGCGATCTGCCACGGGCCGCAGCTCCTCATCTCGACGGACGCGACCCAGGGGACCGACATCGTGCGTGGTCGCAAGGTCGCCGGCGTCGAGATGATCCGGGACGACCTGAGGAACGCCGGCGGCGACGTGACGGATGCCGCGGCGGTCGTCGACGGCAACGTGATCACCAGCCGCTGTCCAGACGACCTCCCCGAGTACTGCCTGGCCATCATCGACGCGCTCAACGGCTCGCTCCAGCCGGGCGTCTATGCCACCACGGCTCGACCGACGCGCCAGACGGCGTGAAGAGGAGGATCGACATGGGACGCACACCGTTCTCGCAACTGGCGACCTCGTGGCTCGTCGCTCTGGCCCTGGTGCTCGGGGCGGCGACCGCGCAGGCCCAAGACAGGCCGCACGAGGGCACGGTGATCACCATCGGTGACCTCGCACGGGGCATCTCGGACGCCTACTTGCCCCTCGTGCGTGCGTTCGAGGCGGAGACCGGCGCCCGCGTCGACGTCGAGCAGCTCTCCTTCGACGCCCTGTTCGACAAGATGATGCTCGAGTTCGCGGCGGGGACCGGCTACTACGACATCGTCTACCTCTCGCCCGGGTTCATGGCCACGCTCATCGACGCCGGTTACGTCCGGCCCCTCGACGACCTGTTCGAAGAGCACGGCCTCGACACCGACCGCTTCCTCGCCGCCGCCATCGACATCAACCGCTACGGACCCGACGATGCGATCTGGGCGTACCCGTACCTGGCCGACACGAGCGTCTTCCTGTACCGCGAGGACCTCTTCCAGGACCCCGACGAGCGCGCGGCATTCCAGGAACGCTACGGCTACGAGCTGCCGATCCCGACGATCGAGGAGCCGATGACGACCGATCAGTTCCTCGACGTCGCCGAGTTCTTCACTCGGGACGACATGTACGGCTTCGCCTATCCGCAAGGCGGCACGGCCTACGGCAACCTCCACATCCTGCCCTGGATCTGGACGTTCGGCGGCGAGTACTACGACGCCGACTTCAACGCCACGCTCGACGACCCGCGCGTGGTCGAGGCGTTCGAGTTCGCCCGGCGCCTCCAGGCGTCGCAGCCGGCCGGCTCACTCGGTTGGGACTACGGTGACCACATCCCGATGCTCTGTGACGGCCGCCTCGCGATGTCCGCCGGCTGGTTCCACATCGGACTCGACGCGAACGATCCCGAGAGCTGCCCTGCGGTCGCCGGCTCGATCGGGTACGCGCCACCCCCCTACGCTCCCGGGAGCGGCCTCGACCACGGCTTCACGGTGCTCGGTGGCGGCGGCCTGGCGATCACCGCCGATTCCGCGAATCCCGAGGCCGCGTTCGATCTGCTCACGTGGCTCTTCGCCGACGAGGGGCGCGCGCTCGAGTGGTACTTGAGCGGTGGCGCCGCCACCCTGACGGACGTCTACGCCGCCCCCGAGGTGAGCGAGACGTGGCCATGGGCGAGCGACTTCTTCCCGGTGGCAAACCACCTGCTCGCGACCACGACCAAGCAGCGCCCGACGGTCCCGAACTCGAACGAGATCTTCGAGGTCATGGCCGAGACGTGGCACAACGTCGCGCTCGGTCGCCTCACGCCCGAGGAGGCCGCTCGCTCGGCGCACGAGCGCGTCGACGACCTGCTCCGGGCCGTCCGCTGATCGCACCACCGTCATGATCGCGGGGCGGCTCCGTGCCGCCCCGCCCCACGCCGCCGAGGTCGCAGGTGAATCGCAGCAGCGCACGAAGTCACGGCAGCGCCGAGCGCGAGGTGCCGGTCCGGCGCAGCCGCTACGACTGGCGGGCGACGGCCATGTTCATCGGCCCCACGATCGTCGCCCTGGCGCTCGTGGCGCTGCTGCCCACGCTGTGGGCGATGTTCAGCAGCCTCTTCGATTGGCACTTCCACCGACCGCAGGCGCGCTCCTTCGTCCTGTTCGACAACTACGTGAGGCTCTTCGGCGACGCCAGGTTCCTGAACGCGATGCGGGTGACCGCCTTCTACACCGTGGTGAGCGTCGTCACGACGCTCGTCCTGGGGATCGGCCTGGCGCTCCTCACCCGAGCACCGTTCCCCGGGAAGAACGCGGTACGGGCGCTGCTCACGATCCCCATGATCATGACGCCCGTCGTCTCGACGCTCGTCTGGAAGACGTTCTTCTTCGAGGCCGACCTCGGCCTCGTGAACTGGGTGCTCGGTCTCGCCGGCATCGTGGGACCCGCATGGACCGCGAGTTCGCCCTCGGCCATCATCACCATCCTCGTCGTGAACATCTGGTTCATGACACCGTTCGTGTACCTGGTCATGGACGCCGCCCTCGAGGGGCTCCCGCACGAAGTCATCGACGCCGCCAAGATCGACGGCGCCGCGTACTGGCAACGCGTGTGGTTCGTGATCCTACCGATGCTCCGGGCCACGATCGTCTTCACCGTGATCTTCCGCATCACGATCGATGCCCGGATGTTCGAGATCATCCACGTGATGACCGGGGGTGGGCCCGCGCGCGACACCGAGGTGCTCTCGTTGTGGATCTACAACGCCGCGCTCCGCAACTTCCACCTCGGCTACGGCAACGCCGGTGGCGTCGTCCTCATGACGCTCGTCGCAGCCACCTGCCTGGTGATCATGCTGGTCGGCCTGCGCGACCTGTACCGTCGGACGGGGTCGTCGTGAGCGGCCGGTCCACGAGTCGGGTGACCGAGGCGCTGCGGCTGCTCGCCATCGCCGGAGCCGTGTTCATTGCGATCCTGCCGCTGGTGTGGGTCGTGCTGGCCTCGTTCAAGACCGCGGCGGACGTGTCGCAGATGCCGCCGCGCCTCCTGTTCACGCCGACCCTCGACAACTATCGATCCGTGCTCGACGCAGGCTTCGCATCCTTCTTCCGCAACAGCGTGATCATCACGTTCGCGGCCGTGGCCCTCTCCGTGGTGCTCGGCGTGCCCGCCGCGTACGGCTTCTCGCGGCTGCGCGTGCCGGCACTGCGTGCGCTGCTGCTCTTCGTCCTCTCGGTCCGCTTCGTCCCCTACATCGTCTTCGCGGTCCCGCTCTTCGTGATCATGGTGCGACTGCAGCTCGTCGGCTCGCACGTCGGCCTCATCTTCGTCTACATCCTGATCAACCTTCCCCTGGTGGTATGGATGATGAAATCGTTCTTCGACGACGTCCCGACCGACATCGACGACGCTGCCGCCGTGGACGGCGCGAACCGCCTCCAGTCGTTCGCGCTCGTCGTCCTCCCCTCGACCGCCGCCGGCGTGGCGTGCGTCACGATCCTCTCCTTCATCTTCACTTGGAACGAGTATCTGCTCGCCCTCGTCCTCTCGGGACGGCACGCCCAGACGCTTCCCGTCGTCCTGACGCGCTTCCTCGGAGGCATGGAGGACCCCGTTCGCTGGGGACTCCTGTCCGCCTCGAGCGTCGTGGTGCTGGCCCCCGTCGTGATCGTCACCCTCCTGGTGCACCGCTACGTCCGGGCCGGCTTCGGCGGGAGCACGACGTGAGCGTGCAGAGCGCGCCGGCGAAGCGCTACGCGCCGGTCGCGCTACACGCGTGGGCACGCGACCTGCTCGTCGGGGCGGGCCTCCGTGCCGATGCCGCCGAGCTGGTCGCCGACACGCTGATCGCCGCGGAGGCCCGCGGCATCAAGAGTCATGGGGTGGTCCGCCTCCCGATCTACGTGCAGCGACTCGAGCGTGGACTCGTGGCGCGTGACCCGCGGCCGACGATCGTGCGCCGCGGTGGCGCCGTCGCCGTGATCGACGCTCACCACGCGCCAGGCCAGGTCGCCGCCGTCTACGCCACGGACCTCGCGATCGCCCTCGCCCGTGAGCATGGCGTCGGCCTCGCCGTCGTCAAGCGAAGCAGCCACTACGGCGCGGCCGCGTACTACGTGCAACGCGCGGCCCGCGAGGGCATGGTGGCCCTGACGGTCTCGAACGTGGAACCGGACGTGGTCCCCTACGGCGGGTCCGTGGCCGCGCTGGGCACCAACCCACTCGCATTCGCCGCCCCGGCACCCGACGGCGAGGACGGCGTCGTCCTCGACATGGCCACCAGCCACGTCGCGATGGGCAAGGTCCTCAACGCGCGCACCACGAGCGCACCGCTGGGCACCGGCTGGGCGGTCGACGCCGAGGGGCGGCCGACCACGGACCCCCACCTCGCTCGCTCGGCCGTCCCGCTCGGCGGCGCGAAAGGGTACGGTCTAGCGCTGATGATCGAACTCTTGGCCGGCGCGCTCTCCGGCGCGGGAACGACGCACGGCGTCCACCGCATGTACGACGACTGGGACGAGCCGCAAGACGTGGGCCACTTCTTCCTCGTGATCGATCCTGAGGCCACCGTGGGACGAGACGCCTTTACGACCGCCGCCCACGGCGTCGTGACCTCGCTGCGTGCCACGCCACCGGCACCCGGCGTCGACCGTGTGCGGGTCCCGGGGGACATCGAGGCCGAACACGAACGCCGGCACGCCGAGGCCGGCATCGACCTACCGGACCACCTCGTCGCCGACCTCGAAGCGTTGAGCGTGCGGCTCACGGTGGTCGCGCCAGCGCCGATCCCTGGCGGGCCGAACGACCGGGAGGTCCAGCCATAACGCCCACGGCACCACGCGAAGGCACGCGATCGCTGCTCAAGAGCTTGCTCCTCATCGAGACGGTCGCGGGCGGTCACCGGAACCTCGAGGCGATCGCGGCCGCGTCGAAGCTCCCTCGAAGCACGGCCCACCGGATCCTCAGCGCCCTCGTCGCGCGGCGCTACCTGCGGCACGATCCCGGCGACGGCTACCGCTTGGGGCCCGTGCTCATCGAGCTGGGTTTCGCGGCGCAGAGCCAGCTCCAGGTCGCCGTGGTGGCGCGTCCCCACATGGAGCGTCTCGCGCTCGAGTCCTCCGAGACCGTCCATCTCGGCGTCCGCGACGGCACGTCGGTCGTCTACATCGCGAAGGTACCCGGGACGCGGGGGCTCACCATGGCGTCGACCGTCGGTTCCCGCGCGCCGCTCCAGACGACGGCACTGGGCAAGGCGCTCGTCGCCGGCCTGCCGGAGCGGGAGTGGGCTTCGTACTTCGACGCTGGCGCGCGCCGGCGTCCGAACGGGATCGCCGACGAGGCGTCGTTCGTAGCGGCGCTCGCACGCTGCGTCGAGCTCGGCTACGCGGAGGACCGAGAGGAGAACGAAGCCGGAGTGCGCTGCATCGGCGTGCCGATCCGTGACGCGACCGGCGCGGTCGTCGCGGCGCTCAGCGTCTCCGGCGCGACCATCTACATCACGGACGACCGGGTCGAGGAGATCGTGCCCACGATCTTGGCGAGCAGCGCGGCCATCTCGGCCGAGCTCGGCTGGCGCGCCCGCGCGACGCTCGACGGCGGCTGACGCCGCATCCGGCGAGGTCCGCAGGATCCGACAGGCGGCATCGTGCTGGTCGAGCGTGCTCGTGCCCGCCGGCGGCCCGTCGGGGCGCCGGGCGTATCATCACTCCACACGCTGCCGCCCACCGAACCGCGAGGAGACGCCATGCACCTAGCCCGCTTCGCCCGACGCCGCTACACCCCAGGTTGGACTCCCCTGGAGCCGATGCCGCACCTGAGCCGCGCGCTCGGCGGCCCCGAGCTGTGGATCAAGCGCGACGACCTGCTCGGCCTCGCGTCGGGCGGGAACAAGACGCGCAAGCTCGAGTTCCTCGTGGCCGAGGCGCTCGCTCAGGGCGCCGACACGCTCGTCACCGTCGGCGCGGTGCAGTCGAACCACTGCCGGCTCACGCTCGCCGCCGCGCGGCGCGAGGGGCTGCAGTGCCAGCTCGTGCTCGAGGAGCGCGTGCCCGGCTCCTACCGCGAGGACGCGAGCGGCAACAACTTCCTGTTCCGACTCCTCGGCGCCGAGCGCATCGAGGTCGTGCCCGACGGCACCGACCTCACCGCCGCCATGCACGGCCTCGCCGACGACCTGAAGGCGCAGGGCCGCACCGCCTACGTCATCCCCGGCGGCGGCTCGAGCCCGCTCGGCGCGCTCGGCTACGTCGCCTGCGCCGAGGAGCTGCTCGCGCAGAGCTTCGACATGGGTCTCACCATCGATCACCTGGTCATCGCGAGCGGCTCGGGCGGCACGCATGCCGGCCTGGTGGCCGGCTTCCACGGGAACGCCGCCGGCATCCCGATCACGGGCGTGAGCGTGAGAGCGGCGAGCAAGCCTCAGGAGGAGCGCCTCTTCACGTTGACGCAACAGACCGCCGAGCTCGCCGGAGTCCCCACGCCGGTGCCGCGCGACGCGCTCCACGTGATCGACGACCAGGTCGGCGGCGGCTACTCGGTCCCGACCGACGCGATGGTCGAGGCCGTCCAGCTCTTCGCGCGTCACGAGGGGATCCTGCTCGATCCCGTCTACACGGGCAAGGCGGCGGCGGGGCTGATCGCGCTCGCGCGCGCCGGCCACTTCGGCGAGGACGAACGCGTGGTGTTCCTGCACACGGGCGGCTCACCCGCGCTCTACGCCTACCAGGACGTGCTGCTCGCCCCGACCGGCGCGTGACGGACGTGACCAGGCTCTGCGTCGGCGTGCTCGGCGGCATGGGCCCGGAGGCGACCGTCGACTTCTTCGGCAAGCTCGTCGCCGCCACGCCCGCGACGCGTGACGGCGACCACCTCCGGATCCTCATCGACGACGACCCGACGGTGCCCGACCGCTCCGCCGGGATCGCCGGCACCGGGCCGAGCCCCGCGCCGCACCTCGCGCGCATGGCGCGGGGCCTCGTCGCGCTGGGCGCGCAGCTGCTGGTGATGCCGTGCAACGGCGCCCACGCGTTCGAGGCCGACGTCCGGGCAGCCGCGCCGGGCGTGCCCTTCCTGAGCCTGATCGAGGCGACGGTGGCGGCCACGCGCGCGCGCCGGCCCGACGTCGTCCGAGTCGCCCTGCTCGCGACCGACGGCACGCTCGCGTCTCGCATCTACCACCGCGCGTTCGAGGCGGCGGGCGTGCGCGTGAGCGTGCCCGACGCCGACGACCAGCGCCAGGTGATGGACGCGATCTACGCCATCAAGCGCGGTGAGCGCGGGCCGGCGGCCGCCGACGCCCTCCGCGCCGTCGCGGAGCGCCTGGCGTCCGAAGGCGCCGAGGTCGTGATCGCGGCATGCACCGAGGTGCCGCTGGTACTGCGCGACGGCGACGTGCGCGTGCACGGCCACAACGTCGACGTGATCAGCTCGACGGACGCACTGGTGGCGCGCACGATCGCAGTCGCGCTCCGGGGCGCCGAGGCCAGGTGAGTTCGCATGCGATGCATCACGGGGTTTGACAACCGGGACGCATCCCGCTAGGGTCGGCTGCACAGGCTCCTGCCCGGAGCGCACCCGAGGCGACGTCGTGTGACCACCAACGTGCATCACCGCCTCGACGAGACCGACCAGGCTATCGTCCGACCATGCCTGCTGACGGGAGCCGGTGCGTGACGCGGGAGACCGCTCGCGTTCTGCTACGTGCTCGCCGGCGCGATCCATCCGGCGTCCGCGACGCGCTTGACACCCGCCCGACGCCTCCTCTACGCTGCGGAGCGTCCACGGGAAGGAGGTGGTGCCATGGTCATCGTCCATGAGTGTTCCCACCGCCGCCCCGAGACCGATCCTGCGAGCTGAGCCGCCCCTGGCCGGCCCGCGGCCTCGGTCTCGGTCCACCACCGAGCCCAGGAGCGACGGCCGACGGCTGCCGCTCGAAGCGCGAGGCCGCAAGCCGGCGATGGCCGGCGGGCACCCACGCACGCAGGAGGCATGACCTGAAGCGGATCAAGCGACACATCGCCGAAGACGACAGCGAAGAGTCCTTCGGCCAACGCAAGGATCGCCGCAAGCCGCGCGGCCGCGTGAGCGCGGCCCAGCTCACGGCCGACGGCAAGGGCGCCATCCCCGAGATGGCCTGGCTCATCGAGCGCGGCTTCCTCCACGAGGTCGAGGGCGAACTCAAGAGCGGCAAGGAGGCGACGGTCTACACCGGCCGGGGCCCCACGGGTCGCGTGGCGGTCAAGGTGTACCGGCAGGTGCGCTCCTTCAAGAACGACGCGCGCTACCGCGAGGGGCGCTACATCGGCGACGCGCGCACCGAGAAGGCCATCGTCAAGCGGACCGGCTACGGCAAGAAGGCGCAGGCCGCGCTCTGGGCCGCGCACGAGTACGCCACGCTGTGGCACTTCCATCGCGCCGGCATCCCGGTGCCGGAGCCGCTCGTCGGGCCGGAGCGCTCCGAGATCGTCAAGTCCGGCGAGGTCGTGCTGATGCGCTTCGTGGGCGACGAGACCGGCGCGGCGCCGCGGCTCTCGGACGTGGCGCTGACCGAGGACGACGCGCGCGAGGCGTTCGCCCAGAGCGTGCACTGGCTGGGAGCGATCTGGCGGGCCGGCTTCGTGCACGCCGACTACTCGGCGTTCAACCTGCTGTGGTGGCGAGGCCGCGTGGTCGTGATCGACCTCCCGCAGGCGGTCGACGCGCGCCACAAGGGCGCGCGCGAGCTGCTCGCTCGCGACGCCGCCTCGCTGTGCTCGTCGTTCCGCGCGCTCGGGCTCGACGAGGATCCCGACGCGGTCCTCGCCGAGGCGCTGCGGGCGAAGCCCGAGGGGGGCGAGCCCTCCTAGGCGAAGTCTCCGTCAGTCGCGTGGCGGCGTCGGGAGCGACAGCGCGACCCAGGCGTCGCCTCGGAGGTGCTTCCCGAGCAGCAGGATCTGCCCGACATGCTGGCCGTAGTGGTCGATCTGGCGCACGATCGCGCCCGCGACGCTGAGCCGCTCGCCGCGCACGACGACGCTGCGGGTGAGATCGGCGCCCTCCAAGGCGTCGATCGCGCCCAGCGTCACCCGCCACCCCTCCTCCCACGCGGCTCGGAG
>SKWV01000175.1 GCA_007128755.1 Trueperaceae bacterium | reverse complement strand
GGCGCGGCCTCACAGCACGAAGTGCTCCCGCGCCTGACGGATCTGGGCCACGTGGTGCGTGCCGTGCCAGGCGTAGGTGAGCGGCAGCCGCCAGGCGGGTCGCGGCTCGCCTCCGGGGACGCTCCAGGGTCGCTCGAGGTCGGCGGGCGACATGCCGCGCAGCACTTCGACCCAACGCGCGTGCAACGCGGTCACGAATGCGACGGACGGCTCCGGTGGGAGCGCGGCGTCGGCCAAGCGCGACCAGGCGACCTCGTCGTAGGGCATGACGACCGGCGACTCCTCGGTGAGGACGTACTTGGTGCGGGCGTAGGCGTGCATGTGGCTGTCGGCCACGTGGTGGACGAGCTGGCGGATCGACCATGCCCCCTCGCGGATGGGGTGGTCGAGGTCGCCGCAGCCGTCGATGACGGCCCGCAACTCGGCCGGGAACGCTTCGATCCGGTCGATGGCGATCATCACGCTGCCCAGGTCGAGGCTGGGCGGGAACTGGACGCGGCCGACGGGGTAGACCTCGAGCATGCGAACCTCCGACGTCCATCGTACGCGTGAGCCATCGTTCTCACGGGCCGCTAACGCGATTCACCCCTCACGCGGGCAGCATGCGTGGGTCGCGACCGAGCGACACGGCGCCGATCCGATGGGGGTCGCGCCCACGATCGATGACAAGGAGATCCTCCATGGATAGGAAGCGAACGACCACCACGACCACGTCACGCTCCGGCCAGGTGGGCCGGCGCACCCTCTCCGCGAGCTCGCTCATCGGCGACACCGTGATGAACGATGCCGGTGACAACCTCGGGAACCTCAAGGACATCATGCTCGACATCAACGATGGCCGCATCGCGTACGGCGTGCTCGAGAGCGGCGGCTTCTTGGGGCTCGGCGCGAAGCTGTTCGCGATCCCGTTCGAGGCGTTCGGGATCGACGCGGAGCGCAACGTGCTGGTCCTCAACGTCGACGCCGAGACGATCCAGAACGCCGAGGGCTTCGATCCCGACAACTGGCCCGATACGACGGATCCCGACTTCGCCGTGCGGACGCACGAGCACTACGGTTACCGCCCCTACTGGGAGCGCTGAGCCGATCCACACGGGTAGACGCTACCCACACGACACACCACCGTGGGGGGATGGCTCCGGCCGTCCCCCCACGGTGGTGTGAGCATCGTGTGCCACGCGCGTGGTGGCGTGGTGCATCATGACAGCGCCACGAGGCGTCGACTCGGCGTCCGGCCAGCGAGCCTCCTGGCGATCTCGGAGGGAGAACACCATGCTCTGGACCATCGTCGTCATCCTCTTCGTCCTCTGGTTGCTGGGCGTCGTCACGAACTTCGTCGTGGGCGGACTCATCCACCTGCTGCTCGTGATCGCCGTCGTGATCGTCCTCTACCGGCTCTTCACCGGCCGGAGAGCGGTGTAGCGACGTCCGAACGGGATCGCGAGCACCTCGCGCTCGAGGACGAGGACACCGAGGAGCTCGCGCAGGACCGCACGCACTGGGCGAGCCGGCGCACGGTGCTGGCGAAGGAACGGACCTTCGCCGCGTGGGTGCGCACGGGGTTGTCGGCCGTCGCGGTCGGGTTCGCCGGCGCGCGCCTCCTCACCGACCTCGAGCCGCAGGCGCTGGTGCTCGGCGGCAGCCTCATGCTCATCGTGGGCGGCATCATGGCCATCGGCTTCGGCTTCTGGAGCTTCCGAGACACGCTGGCCGAACTGGGCGAGGGCGGTGCGCGCGGCTTCTCGATCTGGCTCATCGGCACCTTCACGCTCCTGCTGGTCCTCGCCTCCTTGGCCCTGTTGATCCTGATCTTCCTGAACTGAGGTTTGCGTAACCGGACGCGAGCGCGTCAGGGGAAGAGCGCGAGGTCGAGCTCGGCGAGCTCGCCGTAGGCGACACGCCAACCATGCCCGTCGCTCCGCAGCGTCACGCTACCGGCGCGGGTCTCGGTGCGTTCGACGCCCGCTTCGACGAGCACCGCCGTCAGCGCGAACGACACGGTCGCCCGGTCGTCGTGCAGCTCGATCAGCGTGGGCTCCAGCGCGAACCCCGCGAGATCGGCCACCGGAGCGAGACCGAACACGGCCGGTGCGCCCTGCAAGAACCGTAGGCTCCAGCTCGGATCACCGCACCGCAGACCCTCGAACACCTGGCGCAGCGCGTTCACGCTGTCGTAGGCGCCGTCGCTCGGGAAGCCGATGAAGATGCCGAGTTCGGCGACTTCGGCGACGGCCTCGGCCGCCCAGTGGCACGGTGGGACGTCCTCGAACCATGCGCCCGGAGCGGCGAGCGTCCAGGGGGCGGCGGCGAGGGCGGTGAGGAGCAGCACGATCATGATGCGTCGCATGACACGACGCTATCCGGTGGGTCCACGAGAAGGATGAAGGCGCCGGAGGCGGGCCGCACTCCGATGCCGATGCGTCCGACCCTGGCGGACGCGGCATGCCGCCGCCCCGCGGTAGCGTCGGGAGCACGACCCCTCTCGAACTCCCTCCGCCGGATCGCATCGGCGGTCATGACAAGGACGGCGAGCACATGGACAGGACCACGCAGGGCGCAGGCCCCATGAGGCGCGAACCCGGCCCCGAGCCCGCCTCGG
>SKWV01000364.1 GCA_007128755.1 Trueperaceae bacterium | reverse complement strand
CGCCCACCGAGTACGGACGCCATGCCGACGCCGAGCGCCAGCAGGAACGGCACCGTCATCGGGCCGGTGGTCACCGCGCCCATGTCGAACGCCTGGGTGGCCGCGTCCTCGCCGACGAACGCCAACAGCACCGTGCAGATCAGGTAGCCGGGGATCAGGATCAGGTGGATCGGCGTGTCGTAGGCGATGCGCAGCAGCGCGACGAGTCCGAACACGCCGAGTCCCAGCGCCGCGACCAGGATGAGCGTGGTGCTCGAGCCGCCGCCGGCGCCGACCGTCTCGTCGATCTGGAACGCGAGCAGCCGCACGTCGGGCTCGGCGATCGTCAGCACGATGCCGAGGAGGAAGCCGAACGCCAGCAGCATCTTGACGGCGCCTCGCTCGATGAAGGCGGAGCCGATCCCCTGACCGAGCGGCAGCAGGCCGATCTTCGCGCCCTGGATGAAGAGGACGAAGCCGAAGACCGTCGAGATCAGGCCGATGACGATGGGCACGAACTCCGCCAGCGGCATCCGCAGGAACGCCAGCTGGAACACGAGGATCAACCCGATGGCGGGGAGCAGCGAGAGCGCCGTCTCCTTGAGTTCCCGTCCGAACGCTCCGAAGCTCACCCGTACAGGGTATCAGCGGCGGGTGGTCGGATCGAGCCAGTCCCGCAGCCCGTCGCCGAGCAGGCTCCAGCCGAGCACCGTGAGCATGATCGCCAGGCCCGGCACCACGGCGGGGTAGGGCGACAGCGCCATGAAGCCCTGCGCCTCGCGCAGCATGTTGCCCCAACTCGGCACGTCGGGCGGCGTGCCGAGGCCGAGGAACGACAGCGCCGCCTCGGCCAGCACGGCCACGGCGAGCGAGAGCGACGCCTGCACCACGATGGGCGAGACCGCGCCCGGCAGGATGTACACGCCCAGCACCCGCGGAGAGCGCGCGCCGAGCGCGCGACCCGCCTCGACGTAGTCGCGCCCCTTGATCGACAGCACCGACGCGCGTATGAGCCGCGCGAAGATCGGCACGGTCGCCAGCCCGATGGCGATCATCGCGGTGAGGGTGCCGGGGCTGTAGACGGCGGCGAGCAGCAGCGCCATCAGGATTGCGGGGAAGGCGTAGAGGACGTCGACGAGGCGCATCATCACCTCGTCGAGCACGCCGCCGACGAAGCCCGCGACCGCGCCGACGAAGCACCCGACCGACAGGGCGATGCCCACCGCGATCACGCCCACGTAGAGCGTGCCGCGGGCCCCGATCAGCACGCGGCTGAAGAGGTCGCGGCCGAAGTGGTCGGTGCCGAGCCAATGCGCGGCCGATGGCGCCGCGAACTGTGCGGCGAAGTCGAGCCGGTTGGGATCGTGAGGGAGCCAGACGAACGAGAGCAGCGCGCCGCCGACCACGAGGCCGATGAGCCAGCCGCCGAGCACGAGGTTGAGCCGCGTGCCGCTCATCCGTAGCGGATCCGTGGGTCGAGCAGCCCGTACGAGGCGTCGACCAGGAACGAGAGCATGACGATCGTGCTGGCGTAGACGAGGATCGCGCCCTGCAGCAGGGGGAAGTCGCGGTTGCCGATGGCGGTGAGCGCCATGCGGCCGAGCCCGGGCAGCGCGAACACCTGCTCGATCACGATCGAGCCGATGAACACGTTCGTGAGCGACAGGCCGAGGATGGTCACGATGGTCACGAGCGCGTTGCGCAGCGCGTGCTTGTAGATCACGGAGCGCTGCGGGAGGCCCTTGGCGCGCGCGGTGCGGACGTAGTCCTGGCCGAGCACGTCGAGCATCGCCGCGCGCGTCATGCGCGTCATCACGGCCGCCTGACCGAGCCCGAGCGCCAGGATCGGCAGGATCAGCGCGCGGATGGAGTCGATGGGCGAGCGGTCCCAGCCGGGGAAGCCGCCGGCCGGCAGCCAGCGCAACTCGACGGCGAAGAACAAGATGAGCAGCAGGCCCAGCCAGAACGAGGGGATGGCGGCGCCGAGCTGCGAGGCGAGGATGACGATCGGGTCGGTGGCGGAGCCGCGCCGCAGCGCCGCCCAGATGCCGAGCGGCAGCGCGATCAGGCAGGCGATCGTCGCGGCGCCGAGCGCCAGCGGCACCGAGACGCCGAGGCGCACCCAGATGAGCGCGGCGACGGGTCGGCCGAACTGCAGCGACTCGCCCCAGTCGCCGCGCACGACGCCGGCGAGCCACTGCACGTAGCGCTGGGCCGGCGGGACGTCGAGGCCGAGGCGCGTGCGCAGCGCGGCGAGCGCTTCGGGATGGGCGTTCATCCCGAGGATGACCACGGCGGGATCGCCGGGCACGAGCAGGAGCGCCGAGAAGACCAGCAGCGACGCCAGCACCACGCTGACGAGCGCGGTCAGGAAGCGGCGGGTGAGGTAGCCGAGCACCCCTCGTCAGCCCCGCGCCGGCGGCGTCACGCAGCCGCCCCCGCGGCGCCGCGAGAGCGGCAGCGCGAGGGCGGACGGAAGGGAACGGGTGGCGGAGCGGACGAGCGGTCGTTCACGGGGCCCGGAAGACCTCCACCATGTTGTAGTTCGGCGTCGGCTGGTTCACCCAGAAGCCGTGCACGTCGTTCTGCGTGCCGACGATGAAGGGCGCGCTGAAGAGCCATACGTTGACCGCGTCCTCGGCGATGATCCGCGCGATCTCCTGGTACGCCGCCGTCTCGGCCTCGGCCGTCGGGGCGGTCTCGGCCTCCTCGAGCAGCTCGCGTACGCGCGGGTTGTCGTAGCGGTAGTAGTAGCCGGGGTTGCCGTAGACGTTGATGTCGCGCGGCTCGGAGTGCCCGATGATCGTCATGTCGTAGTCGCCACCCAGGAAGATGCGCTCGATCCAGGTGCCCCACTCGACGACCGAGAGGTTGACGTCGATGCCGACGTCGCGCAGGTACTGGGCGACGACCTCGCCGCTCCGCCGCTCGTTGGCGTACGGCTCGGGGAGCTCGAAGTCGACGGTGAAGCCGTCGGGGTAGCCGGCCTCGGCGAGGAGCTCGCGGGCGCGCTCGGGGTCGTACGGGTAGGTGTCGGTGAGGTCGACGTAGTACGCCTCCGCCGGCGTCATGTGGGAGCCGATCACGGTGCCGAGGCCGAACATCGCGCCCTGCACGATGGCGTCCTTGTCGATCGCGTGCGTGATCGCCTGGCGCACGCGCACGTCGGAGAGCGGCTCACGCTCGTTGTTGAGCGCCATGGTGATCTCGGCGGTCGCCGTGCCGACGGTGGCCTCGAGGTCGGGGTTGGCGACCGCGAGCTGGTACTGCTCGGGCGCCAGGGCGGCGATGTCGATGTCGCCCGCCTGCAGCGCGGCGAAACGCGTGTTGGGATCGCTGATGATGCGGTAGACGACCTCGTCGAGGTACGGCAGGCCGTCCTGGTGGTAGTCCTCGAAGCGCTCCAGGCGGACCTCGCTGCCCTCGACGTAGCGCGCGAAGCGGAAGGGTCCGGTGCCGATCGGCTGCGTGCGCTGGGTCTCGTGGGTGCCGGCCGGGTAGATGATCGAGTCCGGACGCGCCAGGTTGTAGAGCAGGGAGCGGCTGGGCCGTTCCAGGGTGAACACCACGGCGGTGCCGTCCATGGCGCTCTCCACCGACTCGATGGCCGCGTAGTAGCCGGGGTTGGTGTGGCCCGAGTCGGGGTCCATGGCGCGCTCGAACTTGGCGATCACGTCGTCCACCGTGAAGGCGCTGCCGTCGTGGAACATGACGCCGGAGCGGAGGGTGAAGGTCCACTGGAGGCCGTCGTCCGAGACCTGCCAGTCGGTCGCCAACGCGGGGACGATCTCGCCGTCGGCGTCGAAACGCACGAGGCCCTCGAACACGTTGTGGTACACGACGCGGGGGATCTCCTGCGAGGTGGAGGCCGACGGGTCCCAGCCGGGCGGATCGGCGACGATCGCGACGGTGACGGAGCCACCGTAGACGGGTGCGGCCTCTTGAGCGAGTGCCAGGCCCGCGAGGGCGACCCCGAGGGCACAGGCGAGTGCGATCAGACGGTGCATACGTTCCTCCTCTTAGCTTCGATCTTCTGCCAGGAACACCAGCGCCGCCGCTGCGTAGAACCGTGCCGCGTCGATCACTTCGGTCAGGCGGACGAACTCGTCGACCTGGTGCGGGATGGTGCGGTCGCCGGGCCCCACCGTCACGATGGGCACACCGGCGCTCGCGCGCAAGAAGGTGCCGTCGGTCGCTCCTGGGACACCACCGTAGCGCGCCGGGCGACCGAATGCCAGCCCGTAGGCACGCTCGAGCGCCCGCACGAGGGGATCGTCCGGCGGCGTCTCGGTCCACGGCCGGCTCTCGAACCAGTCGAGCTCGATGGCGAGGCGCGGCATCTGGTCCTGCGTGGCGTCGGCGGCGCTGCGCAGGGCCGCGTAGAGCGCGTCGTGATCCTGACCTGGCACGGTGCGCACGTCGAGCGCCGCGTAGGCCTCGTCGGGCATCACGTTGTGCTGCGCCTCGCCGCGCACGGGGGAGCGGACGATGGTGGGGGTGAACCAGGGGAGCCCCAGGTGCTCGTGCGCCCCGAGGCGCGCCTGCTCGTCCTCCTGCAGCTCCTGCACGCGCGTCAGGTAGCGCGTGAGGCCGAGGATGGGGTTCACGCCCGCGTAGGGCATGGCGCCGTGCGCCATCACCCCGCGCACGCGCACGTGCAGCCGCATGGCGCCCTTCTGCACGAGGCAGAGCTCCTGCTCCTCGGGTTCGCACACGATCGCGCCGTCGACGTCGTCGGCCCATCCCTGCGCGATGAAGTGCTTGATGCCCTGCATCATGCCCTCCTCGTCGACGACGATCCCGAGCCGGATGCGGCCCGGCAGGTCGGGCTCGGTGCGCATGAGCGCCGTGAGCGCGGCGATCGCGCCCGCCACGCCGGCCTTCATGTCGGCGCTGCCGCGGCCGTAGAGCCGGTCGCCGTCGTCGGCGGCGACGATGGTGGCGCCGTACGGGTCGTGCGTCCAGCGCTCGCGGTCGCCCTCGGTGACGACGTCGGTGTGCCCCTCGAACATGAGCGTCCGGTGGACGGCGGGATCGAAGGCGGTGCCCGCCCAGTCGCAGATCACGTTGGGGCGGCCCGGCGCGACCTCTTCGACGACCGGGTCGAGCCCGAGCCCGCGCAGGTGCTCGGCCACGAACGCCGCGCAGGCCGCCTCGGTCGTCCCGGCGCCCTCGTCGAAGACGCTCCGGATGCGCACCAGGTCGCGCGTGAGCGCGATCAGCGCGTCGGCGTCGACCGCCTCGGCGGCTGCACGGGCGCGCCGGTCGAGCCCCTCGAGATCGCCTGGCATCGCCGGCGCCTAGAGCGGCGGCGTGAAGCGGCCGTCGATGGCCGTCCACCCACCGTCGACGATGAGCAGCGTGCCGGTCACGTACGAGGCGGCGTCCGACGCGAGGTACACCACCGGTCCCACCATCTCGGACGCCTGCGCCCAGCGGCCCAGCGCCGACTTGTCGGCGTACGCCTGGTACCAGGCCGGGTCGTTCTTGATCGGCAGCGTGAGGGGCGTCTCCACCACGCCCGGCGCCACGGCGTTCGCCCGCACCCCCAGCGGCCCGAGCTCGGCCGCCAGCGCGCGGATCATCTGCAGCGTGCCGGCCTTGGTCGCCGCGTAGACGCCCTGGCCGGGCTCGACCACCTGCGAGCGGATCGACGAGAAGAAGATGATCGACCCCCGCCGCTGCGCGGCCATGCGCCGCCCGGCGGCGCGCATCACCAGGAACGAGCCGCGCATGTTCAGGTGCATCACGCGCTCGAACTCCTCGAGCGTGTAGTCGAGCAGCACCTTGCGCACGTTGATCGCCGGCGTGCAGACCAACACGTCGAGCGCCTCGAGCCCGTCGATCGCGCGCTCGACGTCGGCCTCGTCGCCGATGTCGAGCGTGATCGCGTCGGCGCGGCCGCCCGAGGCGACGATGGCCGCCGCCGTGGCCTCGGCGCCTTGGGGCCGCACGTCGGCGATCGTGACGCTCGCGCCGTGGTCGGCCAAGCCCTTGGCGCTCTCGGCGCCGATGCCCGATCCACCGCCGATCACCAGCGCGTGGCGTCCCTGCAGGTCGAAGAGTTGCCGGTACCCGTTGCCGTGACTCACGTCGAAGACTCCTCTGCGGCCGCCGCGTACTCGTCGACGCGCCCGGCGACGATGCCGAGTCCCTCGCGCCAGAAGGCGGGATCCTCGACGTCGATGTCCATGCTCCGCACCAGCGTCGCGACCTCGTCCATGCCGGTCGACGCGAGCAGCGTGTCGTAGCGCGGGACGAAGGCCGCCCCTTCGGCGGTGGAGCGAGCGTACAACCCGAGCCCGAACAGGAAGCCGAAGGTGTAGGGGAAGTTGTAGAAACTGAGGCCACTCGAGTAGTAGTGCGGCTTCTCGGCCCACGCCTTCGCGAAGCGCAGCGTCTCGTCGAGGCCGTCGCCGTAGGTGGCCTGCTGCGCGTCGAGCATCAGCGTGTCGAGCTCGGCGACCGAGAGCTCGCGGTCGCCGCGGCGCTCGAACACCGCCCGCTCGAAGAGGAAGCGGCTGTGGATGTCGACCGTGATGCCGGTCGCGCCCGTGAGCGACTCCTCCAGGACCGCGAGGCGCACGTCGGCCTCGGCGCCCTCCAGCATCGCCTCGATCACGAGCGTCTCGCAGAACGTCGACGCGGTCTCGGCCAGCGTCATGGGCGTCCGCCGCTGCAAGGGCGTGCGCCCGAAGCGGAAGGAGCAGTCGTTGTGGTAACCGTGGCCGAGCTCGTGCGCGAGCGTCGTGACGTCGTCGAGGGTGCCGCCCCAGTTGAGCATGATGCGCGACTCGGCGGGCGACGGCACGGCCGCGCAGAAGGCGCCGGAGCGCTTGCCGGCTCGCGGGGGTACGTCGACCCAGCCCTCGCGGTCGGCGCGCCGGGCGTAGGCCGCCAGCGCGGGGGAGAAGCGCTCGAAGCGCTCCGCCACGAACGCGCTCCCCTCCTCCCACGTGAAGCGCCGCTCGGCCGCACCCGGCACGGGCGCGCGACGGTCGTACCAGGCCAGCCGAGGCACGCCCAGCAGGCGCGCCTTGGTGATCAGGTAGCGCCGGAACACCGGTAACGCCTCCTCGACCGCCTCCTGCATGGCGGCGAGGACGCCGGGTGAGATCCCCTGCGCGAACGTCGCCGCGGCGACCACGTCGGGCCACCCGCGACGCTCGGCGAGCGTCCGGACCTGCCCCTTGACGCCGTTCATGGCCGCCGCGTAGCCCACGTCGAAGCGCTCGAGCAGCTCGACCTCGGCGTCGTAGGCCGCCGCGCGCACCGCGCGGTCGGGATCGGCCTGCAGGTTCACGAGCGCGGCCACGCCGAGCGACTCGCTCGCGTCGCGACCAGGGAGGCGGACGCTCGTGGCGGTGCGGGCGTTGAGATCCGTGTGGAGCCGCCCCCAGGCGCCGCCGCCGCTGTCGTCGAGCGCCGCGGCGAGCGACTCGGCCTCGTCGCTCATCTGATGGCGCGACCACACGCCGGCCTGCCGCACGAAGTGGGCGTGCTCGCGCGCGCCGCGCGACGCCTCGACGAGGCGCTCGTCGTCGAAGCGCCCGAGCCAGGCGACGAGCCGGGCCTCGAGCGCCGCGAGCCGCCCGCCCTCGCGCCGCAGCGTCGACGCCTCGGCCCGTGCGGCGTCGTCGAAGGCGTTCACGGCGGTGAAGCCCGTCAGGTAGGTCGCGATCGTGTGCCGCACCTCGAGCAGGGCGTTGAGCTCGTCCACGACCCGGTCGACGAGCGCGGCGCGCTCGCCGTCGGCCTGCAGCGGCGCTCCGGCACCGAGCGCGTGCTCGTCGGCGAGCGCCTCGAGCGCCGCGAGCCGCTCGCTCACCTCGCGACGCGCCGAACGGTAGTCGTCGGCGTCGAGCCCGGAGTAGATGCTCGTCAGCTGCCAGTGCGGTCCGGTCATGGGGGCCTCCTCGTGCTCACGGGTCGGGGGTGCTCACAGGTCGGGCGCCCCCTCGGGAGGCCACGTGCCCCCGAGTTGGAGCCAGGCGGCCACCATGTCCTGCGGCACCTGCGCCGTGAACGTGATGGCCTGATGGTCGACGGGATGGGGGAGACTCAACCGGTACGCGTGGAGCGCCTGCCGGTCGATGGCGGCCGACGCTCGGCCGTAGACGAGGTCCCCGAGGATCGGCGCGCCTACGTGGGCCAAGTGCACGCGGATCTGGTGGGTGCGGCCGCTGTGGGGCTTCGCCCGCACCAGCACGTAGCCCGGCAGGCGCGCGACGACCCGGATCATGGTGCCCGCCGAGCGGGCGTTGGAGCCGCCGACCGTCATCTGCTGCCGCTTGACCGGGTGCCGACCGATCGGCGCGTCGACCTGCACGCCGTCGTCCACGTCGCCCACGGCGATGGCCACGTACTCCTTCTCCGTGAGCCGCTTCTTGAAGGCGCTGGACAGCGCGCGGTGGGCCTCGTCGTGCTTGGCGACGACCATCACGCCCGAGGTGTCCTTGTCGAGGCGGTGCACGATCCCGGGGCGGTAGTCGTCGTCGGCGGGGTCGGTGCGTCGCTCCTTGGAGAGCCGCATGCGGCCGAGCAGCGCGTTCACCACCGTGCCCGTCCGGACGGTCGCCGTGGGGTGGGCGACCATGCCCGGCGGCTTGTTGATGGCCGCCATGGCGTCGTCCTCGAAGATGATGTCGAGCTCCAAATCTTGGGCCTCCACCATCATGGGGCGCGAGGGCGGAACCAGCACCGAGACGATCTCGTCGCCGCGCAGCAGCGTGGCCGGCTTGCCGACGGGCCGCCCGTCGAGCGTCACGTAGCCCTCGTCGACGAGCTCCTTGGCACGCGTCCGCGAGAACTCGAGCGCCATCGCGATGGCGACGTCGAGCCGTTCCCCGGCCGGAGCGTCGAAGGTGCGCACGTCGTGATCCACGCTCCGCAGGATACCGCTGTCGCCGCCGTCGCTCGGGCGGGCGGGTAGCATGCCTCATGAACCCTGCCCTCCCGATCGCCCTCGACGCCATGGGCGGCGACCACATGCCCGAGGCGGCCGTCGACGGCGCGCTGCAGGCGGCGCGCGACGGCCATGGCGTCGTGCTCGTCGGCGACGAGCCTCGCCTGCGCGCGCTGCTCGCCGAGCGCGGCGGCGACCTCCCCATCGAACACGCCGCCGACGTCATCGGCATGAGCGAGCACGCCACCGACGTGCGGCGCCGCAAGGACGCCAGCGTCGTGGTCGCGACGCGCATGGCCAAGGACGGGCGCGCCGGCGCGTGCGTGTCGCTCGGGCACTCCGGCGCCACCATGGCCGCCGCGCTCTTCGTGCTCGGGCGCATCAAGGGCGTCGAACGGCCCGCCATCCTCGCCAACATCCCGACCGCCCAAGGACGCCACAGCGCGCTCATCGACGCGGGGGCGAACGCCGACTGCCGGCCGTCGTTCCTGCAGCAGTTCGCCGTGATGGGCACCATCTACGCCCGGCACGTCTACGGCATCGCCGAACCCAGCGTCGGCCTCATGTCGATCGGCGAGGAGAGCGACAAGGGCAACGAGCTCACCCGGGAGACGCACGCGCTGCTCGCCCGCACGGCCGGGATCCGCTTCCACGGCAACGTCGAGGGGCGCGACCTGCTCCTGGGCACGACCGACGTGGTCGTCACGGACGGCTTCACGGGCAACGTCATGCTCAAGCTGGCCGAGGGCGAGGCGCGGGTGATCTTCGGCCTGGTGCGCGACGCGCTCCAGTCGGGGCTGCGGGCGAAGGTGGGCGGCCTGTTGGCGAAGAGCGCGCTGAAGCGCGTGGCGGCGCGGCTCGATCCCGCCGAGGTCGGCGCGCAGCCGCTCCTCGGCGTCGACGGCTACGCCTTCATCGGGCACGGCTCGTCGGACGCGCGCGCGGTGGCGAGCGCGATCCGCACGGCCCACCAGATGGTGCGGGCGGGCGTGTGCGAGCACATCGCCGAGGGGCTGCACGTGGTGCGCGCCGCCCAGGAGGCGGCCGGCGTCACGGCGCCGTCGGACGCGGCCTGAAGTACGTGATGGCGCGTGGGTCCGCCAGCTCCGGCGCCGGATACGGCGTGATGACGGCCTGGACCGGGTTGATGACCTCGGCGTCGTAGAGCAGCAGGTCGAACGTGTCGATCGCCTGCGGGCGCACCAGGTACGTGAGCTGGTCGGT
>SKWV01000200.1 GCA_007128755.1 Trueperaceae bacterium | reverse complement strand
TGCCACGGCGAAGAGCGACGCGGTGAGGCCGTCCGGCCCCCGGACCGGCGAGCGCATGGCGCAGCATGCATCCGCCGGGGTGGTGCGTCAAGGGGGTGGGCGACGTGGGCGCGGGCCGGGCGCCGCGAGTTGGTCAGCCGGCCTGCATCTGCATGATGCGCGCGAGGATCCCGTCCCGATCGAGCCCCATCAGACCGTAGACGTGCTTCGCTGCACCGGAGAAGGGGAGCGTGGTCGCGCCCATACGCTCGAGTCGCGGGAGCGCCAGGCCACGGTCGAGGCACGTCAACGCGAACCACGCACCGACGCCCGTGTCGGGCCAGTGATCCTCGACCGTGATCACCCACGGCGGGGAGCCGATCGCGGCCATGGCGTCGTCGGTCGGTGGCGCGAGCGAGGGGATGGCGATGACGCCGACGTCGATGCCGGTGTCGGCGGCGCGCTCGGCTGCTGCGAGCGCGTGCGCGCTCATGGCGCCCCACGAGACGACGAGGCCGTCACGACCGGTTCGGAGGACGTCCCAGGCCCCTGGGGTGAAGGCGTACTCGCTTCCGAACCGCGCCACGCCTGCGGCGTCCTCGAGCACGGGCGTCTTGGATCGGCCCATCAGCATGAACATGCGACCGCGGGTGGCGGCCATGTGACGCGTCATCGCGTCCGCCTGGTTCGGGTCGGCGGGTAGGAGCACGGTGGTGTCGGGGAGGTTGCGCAGGAGCCCGACCGTGTCGACGATCTGGTGCGTGGGACCGTCCTCGCCGACGTCGATGCCGCAGTGCGTGGCGACGACCTTGAGGTCGACCTCGTTGATGCCGTTGAGGCGCTGCTGGTTGTAGACCTCGTCGATGACGAAGGCGGCGTAGCCGGCCCAGAAGACGAGGTGCCCGGAGGCCGAGGCGGCGCCCGCGATGGTGGCCGTGGCATGCTCCTGGACTCCGGCCTGGATGAACCGCTCTGGGAAGCGCGTCGCGAACGCCTTCGTCTTGACCGATTCCGACAGGTCGCAGTCGAACACCAGCATGTTCGCGTTCAGCTCGCCGAGGTCGACGAGCGCCTGCCCCCACGCGGAGCGCATGTCGGTGTCGGTTCCCGCGGGGTAGACCCGGCGCTCACCCGCCTGCACCGCCAGATCGTGCGTCGGCGCTGCGCGAGCCGCGACGCCGACGGTGGCGTGAGCGCGTCTCACACGTGCCTCTTCGGCCGCGCCTTCCAGCCCGAGTGCCCGCATCCCCCGGTCGTACTCCTCGGCCGAGAGGGCCTTGCCGTGATACGCCGGGTCGTGCTCGATGAACGGCACGCCCTTGCCCATGACGGTGCGGCCGAGGATGCAGAGCGGCGTGCCGGTACCGGGGCCGGCCTCGGCGAGGGCCGCACGGATGGCTGCCGGATCGTGCCCGTCGACGGTCGTGGTGCGCCAGCCGGCGGCCGCGTACTCGCGCTCGATGGCCACTGCCATGATGTCGTCGGTCGAGCCGCTGATCTGCAGGCCGTTGACATCGAGGAGCACGACGACGTTGTCGAGGCCGTGGTGGATCGCGAAGCGGCGAGCCTCGGCGACCTGCCCCTTGGCCTGTTCGCCGTCGCTCCCGAGGGCGTAGACGAGGTGCTCGTGGTCGCCGCGCTTCTTGAGCGCGAGTGCGATGCCGCAAGCAGCGGCGAGGCCCTGGCCGAGGTTCCCGGTGGTCCAGTCGACGCCGGGCAGGTAGCGCTCCACGTGGCCTTGGTAGGGGCTGCCGGCGAGGCGGAACGTCGCGACGAGATCGTCGCGATCCATGAAGCCGTACTGAGCGAGGGCGGCGTAGACGGCGGGTGACACGTGGCCGTGGCTCACGACCAGGTGGTCGCGATGGAGCTCGTGCTGGTTCTCCGGTCGCAGGTCGGTCCGCTCGAGCACGGCGAGCAGCAGGTCGATCGTGGAGAGCGACCCGCCGGGGTGACCCGATCCGGCCACGGTCGTCATGGTGAGGACGTCGCCGCGAGCTTCCATCGATCGCCGTCCGTGGGCGGCAAGGCTGCTCGAGCGTGTGGGTGTCGTGGTCATCGAAACGGGCTCCTGTCGGGAAGGTGGGAGGACGGGCGCAGCCGTGTCACGCGCTGGCGAGCGCGTCGCCGGTGGCGGGGTCGTAGGCGAGCAGGCGGTTCGGGTCGATGTAGAGGGTGAGCGCGCCGTCGGCCTCGACCGTGGCGTCGTCGCTGACCTGCACGTACAGCCGCTCGCCACCCGCGACCTCTGCCTGGGCGACCGTGTAGGAGCCTGCGGGGAGCACCGAGACGATGCGTGTCTCGAGCGGAAGGGCGCCTGTCGATCCTTGCAGCCGCAGGGCTTCGGGACGGATGCCGATCACCACGTCTCGTCCTCCGCCGTTCGGGCTGAACGTGTTGGCCGGCCACGTGAACCCACGTCCGGTCACGCTTCCGTCGGCACCGAGGCGCGCCTCGAGCCGGTTGAAGGGCAGGTTGCCCACGAACTCGGCGACGAAGAGGCTGGCCGGGCGGCTGTACACGGCCTCCGGAGAGCCGATCTGAGCGATCTTGCCCTCGCGCATCACGACCATCGTCGTCGCCATCGTGAGGGCCTCGATCTGGTCGTGGGTGACGTAGACGATCGTCATGCCCGTCTCGCGGTGGAGGTTCTTGAGCTCAGCGCGCATGTCGATGCGGAGCTTGGCGTCGAGGTTGCTGAGCGGCTCGTCCATGAGCAGGACCGGCGGTTCGGTCACGAGCTCGCGTGCCAGGGCGACACGCTGCTGCTGTCCGCCGGAGAGCTCGCCCGGGAAGCGGTGCTCGAGGCCGCCGATCTTGACGATCTCGAGGGTCCGTCCGACGCGCTCCTTGATCTCGGCCTTGGGCCGTCCGGCGAGGCCAAACGCCACGTTCTGGAACACCGTCATGTGCGGCCACAGGGCATAGTGCTGGAAGACGAGCGCGAGGTCGCGCTTCTCGGGGCCGACGAAGCGCTGGGTGCGTCCGTTGAACATCTCCCGGCCGTTCACCTCGAGGATGCCCGAGCTCGGGCGCTCGAGGCCCGCGATCATGCGGAGGATCGTCGTCTTGCCGCAGCCGCTCGGACCGACGAGCGTGAAGAACTCGCCGCGTTCGACGGCGAGGTCGATGGGATGGACGGCGACGTCGTGACCGAAGCGTTTCTCGATGCCGGTGAGCGTGATGGTGGACATGGCGTGGTGCTCCTAGAACCCGCGCGAGAAGTCGGTCCTGGAGATGCGGCGAGCCAGGAACGTTCCGATGAGGACGATGGCGACGATGAGGACGGTGACGGCGTCGGAGTACTGCCGGAAGCCGCGCTCCGTGTACGAGTACGTGAGGGCCGGCAGGACGTTCGTGAGCGGCGTGACCAGCAGGATCACGAGGGCGAGGTCCTTGACGGTGTTGACGAAGCCGAAGATGAACCCGACGAAGATGCCGTTGCGCGTGAGCGGGAAGAGGATGCGACGCATGATGCGGAAGAAGCCCGCCTTGTGCATCACCGCGGCCTCCTCGAGTTCGCCGCTCACCTGCATCATCGAACTGGTCCCCGAGCGCGCCGCGAAGGGGAGGCGCTTGACCACCGAGACGACGACCAGGAGCGCGAAGGTGCCGTAGAGCGCGGGGATCGGCCCGCGCGGCTGCGCGAACATCGACAGGTAGATCGCGCCGAACACGACCGAAGGAATCACGAACGGCAGGAAGGTGAGCTGGTCGAGGGCGCGGGCGATCCAGCCGCCGCGTCCGCGCGAGACGACGTAGCCGGCGAGCTGGCCCACGAAAGCGACCACGAGGCCGACGATCACGCCGAGCTTGATGCTGTTCCAGGCCGCCCGCATGATCTCGGGATTGAAGAAGATCCCGGAGAGGCGGTCCTGGAACTGGGCGCCGAGCATCTCGCGGCCGATCCAGAAGTGCAGCGTCCAATGCTCGGGGGAGAAGTTCCCGACGCGCCAGGTGAGCGTCTGCATCACGAGGACGATGAGCGGAACCACCGCCACGAGGAGGAGGAAGCCGATCGTCATGAGGCCGATCGGCACGCGCCAGCGGCCGAGCGGCGTGAGCGCGGGCCGCGTGTCCTTGCCGGAGATGGTCGTGAACTGTCGGCGCCGTCCGAGCACGAGCGTGTTGATCCAAATGGTGACGGACGCGAGGCCGATGATGAAGAGGGCGAGCACGAAGGCATCGCCCATGCGACCGGTGTTGATGTTGAAGAACAGCGACGTGGCGAGCACGAAGTAGCGGTCGGGCATGCCGAGGAAGGCCGGGACGCCGAACGTGCCGAGGCCCTGCGAGAACGTGAGGATGAAGGCCGAACCGAGCGCCGGGATCGTGATCGGCAGCGTGATACGCCGCAGGATGCGCCAGCGCGAGGCGCCGTGGAGGCGAGCCGCGTCGTCGAGCGACGCATCGAGGCTCGCGAAGGCAGACGCCGCCAATAGATAGGTGAACGCGAAATAGTTGATGGCGAGCACGATGATGATCGGGAACGGCCCGAACACCACCCACGTCGGGACGGTGATGCCCGTGAACGCCTGCAGCACCCCGGCCGGGTGCCCCGGCATGGTGTCGGAACGGAACAGCGTGATCCACGCCAGTGCGATGCCCCACGACGGGATCACGTACGGCACCAAGATCAGGTCGGGGATGGCGCGACGGAACGCCATGTCGGTGCGCGCCGTGAGCCAGGCGAGGCCGACGCCGATCGCCATCGCCAGGAAGGTGTAGAGGAAGCTGATCGTGAGCGTGTTGTAGAGCGGCTGCAGGAAGCCGCGCTGCGTGAGCGGACTGGCGAGCATGCGCTCCCAGTAGTAGAGCGTGAAGGAGCCGACCTCCGCGCCCTCGATACGGCGGACGTCCGCCCGCTGCGCCGTGAACGAGGTCGCGATCACCTCCCAGAACGGCATCAGGACGAGGTACGCCAGCGCCACGATGAGGGAGACGCCGATGACGAGGTGCGGCGTCCGAAGGATGTGCCCGAGCCGGTTGACGAACCGGGTCACGAGCAGGCCCAGGGAACGTTCAGGCGGTGGTGTGGCTGATGCTCGGCTCATGGCGGAGGGATGCGAGTGGGAGCCTTGATCCGCGGCTCCCACTCGCGATCGGTTCCTACTGGTAGGTCATCCAGAAGTCGAGGATGTCGGAGCCCTCGTCGATGGCGAAGTCGAGGTCGACCGTCCACCAGTTCATCTCGCCGAGCTTCTCGTACGGCGGGACGGGTTCGACGTCGGTGCGCGGGGAGGGGTTGCGGGAGAAGTGCGCGAAGTAGCCCTCGTCGAGCATCCAGCGCGTGAGCAGCTTGGCGGCGTTCGGGTGGGCGGAGCGGGTCACCAGGAGCTGGTTCTCACCCCACGCGAGGCCCATCGCGGGATCCATGTCGCGGTTGTACTCGAAGCGGTACTGGCCGCCTTCGACCGTCTGCCCGTAGAGGGAGTAGACGACGAGGGCGGTGAAGTTGCCGGTCGAGTCGGTCACGGCCTGCGCCATGCCGGTGGATCCGCCGCTGCCGATCACCGAGTTCTCGAGCAGGCGCTTGAGGTACTCGTAGCCGGCGTTGGGGGTGGTGAGCTCGATCGGCTGACCGAAGTGGCGCTCGTAGGCGGCTGCGAACTCGTCGGCGTGCTGCACGACGGCGATGGCGAACTGGAGGGTGCTGAAGGAGCGCGCGGGGGAGTCGTGGACGATCCGGCCCCGCCACTCGGGCTCGGTGAGCTCCCACCAGTTGCTGAAGGGAGGCTCTTCGTGGTGATCGGGGTTGTACGCCCAACCGATCGCGTTCATGCGCTGGAAGAGATAGGGCTCGCGGAACTGCTCGGGGATCACGTCCATCATGTCGCGCGGCACGTAGTTGACGACCGCGTCGATCTCCTCGAGCGACTGCCGGATGATCTCGGGGGAGCCGACGTTGATGACGTCCGCGTTGTAGATGCCGGCCTCGTACTCGCGCCGGACCTTCTCGAGCATGTCGAGCGCGCGGACGTCGAACGCCTCGACCTCGATCCCCGGGTACCGCTCCATGAAGCCGGCCGCGGCGTCGAGGATCAACGGCGTGGCGGAGTAGACGATGACCTTGCCTTCCTCACGCGCGAGCTCTTCGATGCGGTCCCAATCCTCGACCTCCGGTTGGTACGGGCCGACTTCGGCGCGTTGCATCCATTCGTCGACGGTTTCCGTCTGGGCGAGGGCGAGCGGCATGGCGAAGGCCAGCAGCAGGGCGAGGACTGTCAGTGCACGGAATCTCATACGTACCTCCAGTGGGTAGGAGCGGGTGCCACTTCGCAACGGTCGTTCGACGGTCGGCCTATCGCACGCTCACACCTCCCTGATCGCCGCAGTGGACCGGCTGAAGGCCTCTTGGACCCGCGCCTGGTCATCCTTGATGACGCAGGCGAAGAGGCAGTCGAGGACGAGCTTCTGCACCAAACGCACCGTCGAGTTCTCCCCGGTCATCGGCTGCTCTCGGGCGGTCGCGAAGAGCGCGACGTCGGCGAGTTTGGCCAATGTGGTGTGACGGTGGCTCGTGATGCCGATCGTGGTGGCGCCTTGTCGCTTGGCGACCCGGACGACACCGTTGATCGCCCGCGTCTCGCCGGAGTAGCTGAAGACGAGCGCCACGTCGCCAGCCTCGAGCATCGCCGCCGACATCGCGGCGAGATGGGAGTCCGTGTACGCCTCCGAGCGGAAGCCGGTGAGCAGGAACTTGTGGTTGGCATCGAGCGCCAACGGGCCGGAGCCGCCCACGCCGTAACAGGCGAGGCGCTTCGCACCCGCCACCGCCGTGACCGCGCGTTCGAGCGACGGCATGTCGAGCGAGGCGAGCGTGTCCTGTAGGTCCTCCATCGCGTTCGCGAACATCTTGTTCACGACCGCCTGATGATCGTCGTTGGCATCGATCTCGTCGCCGATAGCGTCGGCGCGCGACGCCGACCGCTCCTTGAGGACGCGCTTGAGGTCCTTGAAGCCCTGCAGCTGCACTTTCTTGCACACCTTGACGACGGTGCTCTCGCTGACGTGCAGGGTATCGGCCAGGTCGCTGATCGTCATGCGAGCGACCTCGGTCGGATGCGCGAGCACGTACGTGATCACGGAGGCCTGCTTATCGTCGTCAGAGAGGGAGGGGAGCAATCCCCGAAGCTCGCTGAACACGCGGCGCGCATCTGCGTCAGGCTGCTTTGCAAGGCTCCACGCGCTCGTGGTCACGCTCACTCCGATCAGGTGTTCCGTGCGAAAACTTTACTACGAGGAAGCCGCTGAGTGCAATGGGTCGGGCTGGGACGGAGGTGGATCGGGTCGCCCAGGGTGAGCCCGTACGGCTCGCAGCCCGCTGCAGCGGGTATGGTGTCGCCCCGACCCCGATCCCCAGGAGGACCCAGCATGCAGATCCAGATCAACACCGACCGCAACATCACCGGCGACGAGGACGCGATCGCGCTGCTCGAAGCCATCGTCCGGAGTGAGCTCGACCGCTTCGCGGAGCAGATCACGCGCGTCGAGGTCCACCTCCGCGACGAGAACAGCAACAAGAAGGGCGGCAGCGACGACATGCGCTGCATGATGGAGGCCCGCCTCGCCGGGCTGCAGCCGCTCGCCGTCACCCACAACGCCGCCACGATCGAGGAGGCCACCAACGGCGCCGCGGGCAAGATGAAGCGGTCGCTCGAGAGCGCGTTGGGCAAGCTGAACGAGCGCTGAGCGCCGATGGCCCGAGCGTGACGCCCGGCTACACTTTCTCGTAGAATCGACCCACGAGCGAGAGAACGTGCATCACGAACGCTCGCGAACACCGGAGGTTGCGCATGGGGAACGTCGTCACGCACGTCCTCGAGATGTCCGGCTGATGGCGGTGCCGGCCGATTCGCGGCGCATCGCCGTGTCCACCGATTCGGACGAGGCCCGCGCGCTGCTCGCGCAGGGGCGCCTGGCGGCGTTCCACTACCGGTTCGACGTGGCGCGGCGACACCTCGACGCCGCCATCGCGGCCGACCCGGACTTGGCGCTGGCTCGGATCTACCGCGGGGGCTCGGCGGAGGAGGGGGATCCCGTGGCGAGGCCGTCGTTCGACCGCGCGCTGGCCCTGCGGCATCGCGTGACCGCCGGCGAGCGCGGCCTGATCGACGCGTTCCGGCTGTTCCTGGTGCACGACGACCACGACCACGCGATCGAGATCTTCCGCGAGCTCGCCGATGCGTACCCTGACGATGCCTTCCCGCCCGGGCACCTCGCGCTGCGGCTCCTGTACACGAAGCGGCCGGACGAGGCGGTGGAGCAGTTCGCGCGGGCGCGCGACCGTGATCCCGACTTCGCCCCGCATCACGTCTGGCTCGGCCGTGCGCTGGTCCGGGGTGGACGGCCCAGCGAGGCCGAGGAGGTCTTCGTCGGGGCGCTCCAGCGTTTCCCCGCTGACACCCACGCTCAGTTCGCCGCCGGTGCGTTCTACGCGGCCCAGGAGCGGTTCGACGAGGCCGAGGGGCACCTGGCTCGCGCGGTCGAGCTCGACCCGGAGTACGGGGAGGCACGGGAGGCGCTCGCGCAGCTGGCGGAGCGGGGGGAGGCCCCGTCGCGTTAGGCTGCCTGCGCCTCGTCCCTCACGGCCTCCGCCGCGTCAGGCCGTGCCCGGCCGCGATGTCGGCCTGCACCTCGCGCTCGCGCACGAGCAGCTCGGGCAGCGCCCCCACCACGTCGTCGAGGCGCGCCGAAGGAACGACCACGACGCCGTTCTCGTCCCCCACCACCACGTCGCCCGGGAGCACCACGAGGCCGCCGACCGCGACTGGGACCTGCACCGCGCCGCGCTCGCCGAACACGCCGCCAGCCGCGGTGGCGCCGACCGCGAAGACGGGATAGCCGAGCCGCGCGTGCGCCGCCACGTCGCGGCACGGGGCGCCGATCACCGTGCCGGCCGCGTCGCGGCGGAGGGCGAGCAGGCTGGCGTTCTCACCCCAGTAGGAGCACGCGCCCGCGCCGGACCCCTCGATCACGATCACGTCGCCGGGCCGCGTCAGCTCGATCGCGCGGAAGACGGCGCTCAAGTCGCGGCCGTGAGGTCGCGCGGTCACGGCCGGGCCGAGGCAGCGGGCGCCGCTCCACATCGGCCGGACGTCGCTGCGCATGGCGCCGTCGCGCCCGAGGGCGTCGGAGACCAGGCAGCTGAGGCCCTCGTGCTCGGCGGCGAGGCGCCTGAGTGCGGCGAGCGCGGCGTCAGCCACGCGCGAGCTCGCCCGGGAGCCGGGCGAGGAGATCCGCCCACGCCGCACGGCCCTGCGCGAAGCGCTCGAGCCGGAAGAACTCGTTGGGGGCGTGGATGTCCTCGTCGCCGACGGCGAAGCTGAAGAACACGGTGGTCATGCCGAGCTCGCGCTGGAACGTCTCGCAGATCGGCACCGAGCCGCCCATGCCGATCACCCACGGCGCGACGCCGTAGGTGGCGTGCAGCGCGCCGACCACGGCGCGCAGACCGGGGTGGTCGTCGCGCAGGTGGTAGGCCGCGGCGCCGTGATCCGAGCGCCGGACCCAGAGCGTGACGCCCTCCGGAACGGCGTCGCGCAGGTGGCGCTCGATCGCGTCGAGGACGCGTTCGGGCCGCTGATCGGCGACGAGGCGGCAGGTGACCTTGGCGGTGGCCTCGCTCGGCAGGACCGTCTTGATCCCCTCGCCCTGGTAGCCGCCCCAGAGGCCGTTGACCTCGAGCGTCGGCCGGTACCACTGCCGCTCGAGGGTGCCGTAGCCGGCCTCGCCGAACGTGGCCGGGGCACCGACCTCGGCGAGGTACGCCGCGTCGTCGAAGGGGAGCGCGCGCGTGGCCTCGGCCACGGCGGGGTCGAGGGGCTGGACGTCGTCGTAGAAGCCCTCGACGGCGACGCGGCCGTCGGCGTCGTGGAGGCCCGCGATGAGCGCGGCGATCGCGTGGAGCGCATTCGCCACCGAGCCGCCGTGCCTTCCCGAGTGGAGGTCCTTGGCCGCGCCGCGGACCCCGAACTCGAGCGCCGCCAGGCCGCGTGTGGAACGCATCGTGGTGGGGTGGTCGGCGCGCCACATGCCGCCGTCGGCGCTGACGACCAGGTCGGCCCGGAAGCGCTCGCCGTGGCGCGCGAGGGCGGCGGGGAGCGACGGGCTCCCGACCTCCTCCTCGCCCTCGAAGAGGAAGACGACGTTGAGCGGCAGCGCTCGGAGGGCGCGCAGGTACGCGGCGACGACGTCGATGGCGATCGAGAGCGGTGCCTTGTCGTCGCTCACGCCGCGCGCGTAGACGCGGCCGTCGCGCACGCTCGGCTCGAACGGCGGCGTGCTCCAGCGCTCGAGCGGTTCGGGCGGCTGCACGTCGTAGTGCCCGTAGACGAGCACCGTCGGTGCGCCCTTGGCGCGGCGCCAGGCGGCGCTCACGAGCGGATGCCCGTCCGTCTCGAGCACCTCGGCGTCGTCGAGCCCGGCCGCCGCGAGCCGAGCCGCGAGGTGTTCGGCCGCCGCGCGCACGTCGCTCGCGTGCTTCGGATCGGTGGAGACGCTGGGCAGGCGGACGAACGCGAGCAGCGCTGCCAGGTCGTCGTCGTAGCGCGCCTCGAGCTCGGCGAGCACCTCCGCAGGCGCGAGCGAGGCGGGCGCGGCGTCGGGCGTGGTCGGTCGTGTCACCGGCCACCGTCCACGGAGAGGACCTGCCCGGTCACCCAGGCGGCGGCGGGAGAGGCGAAGAAGAGGACGCCGGCGGCGATGTCGTCCGGCGTGCCGAGGCGCCGCAGCGCGATGCGCTCGACGAGCGCCCGCTGGCCCTCCTCGCCGTACGACGCCCACTGTCGCTCGGTGGTGGGGTTCGACAGGACGAAGCCCGGTGCGACGTTGTTGACGGTGATCCCCCACGGCCCGAGCTCGTGCGCGAGCTGGCGGGTGAGCCCGATCTGTGCCGCCTTGGCGCTGGCATAGGCCTGGATGCCCGTCAGGCTGACGCCGAGGCCGGCGCCGCTGGAGACGTTGACGATCCGCCCGTCGCCGGCGCGCTTCATGGCCGGCGCGACGGCCTGGCAGAAGGTGAAGGCGGCGTCGACGTTGATGGCGAAGAGCGCGCGCCAGTCCTCGGGCGGCACCTCCTCGAGCGGCCTTCCAACCTGCCCGCCGACGCCGCCGGCGTTGTTGACGAGCACGTGCACCCGCCCCGCTTCGGCCTCCGCCTCCGCCTCGGCCACGAACGCGAACACCGCGTCGCGGTCGGTGACGTCGACCCGTCGCGCCTCGAGCCTACCCGGCAGCTGCGCGGCGCCCCGCGCGGTCTCGGCGAGCGCCTCCTCACGCACGTCACAGGCCCAGACGTGCGCGCCGCTCGCCGCGAAGGCGTGGGCGATGCCGCGTCCGATGCCGTGCGCGGCTCCCGTGACGATGACCGTGCGGTCCGAGGTGTCGCTCATGGGACCTCCTGCGCGGCGAGCGCGTCGAGCGCGTCGAGGTTGGCGAGGGAGCGCTCGCGCGCTCCGCTCTCCACGTCCGAGACGAGTCGGAGGATGGTGGCGACGAGCGGCGCAGCGAGCCCGGCCGCGGCGGCGTGCTCGACGATCGGGCCGAGCTGCGCCTCGCCCTCCGTCTTGCGCTTGCGAACGGCGAGATCGCGCCAGACGCCGCTGTGCGTCTTGGCCGAGCGGCGGTTGAACGCGACCATCGCGTCCAGCGAGCGCTCGGTCTGCTCGCGCGTCGCGCCCGGAAGGAAGTCGGCGGGCGCGAAGCCGTCGAACGCCTCCGGCCGAACGCCGTGCGCGACCGCGACGCCCAGCACCTCCCGCGCGATGGCGGCGAAGAGCCGGCGGTACGGTGGGGCGGCGTAGCAGTCCGCGATGCCCTCGTCGGTGAGCGCCGTGGCGAAGATCATCGCGCCGACCGCGAGCTTGGCCCACAGGAACCCCCACACGTTGTCCGTCGCGCGGGCGTCGGGATCGAAGTCACAGAGCAGCGTCACGAGCGCATCGAGCCGGGGCGTGGCGCGGCCGTCGAGCTCGCCGAGCACGAGGGTGCCGCGGCCGCCGAAGTGGATCACGCCGGGCTCGACGTAGTCGGCGCCGAAGTTCACGAAACTCCCGACCGTGCGCTCCCGGCCCACGATCCCCTCGATGACGGCCTCGTTGAGGCCGTTCTGGAGCGACACGACGCAGCCTTCGTCGGCGAGGAAGGGGAGGAGTCCGCGCGTCGCCGCCTCCGTCGCATGGGCCTTCACGCAGAGCAGGACGGTCTCGAAGACGTTCGGGACCTCGTGAGGAAGGAACGCCGGCGCGCGCACCTCGAACGTGTCGATCGGCCCCTCGATGCGAAGCCCATGATCGCGGATGGCGCGCACGTGCTCCTCGACCACGTCCACGAAGGTGACGTCGTGGCCGGCGCGCACGAGGTACGCGCCGATCGTGCCGCCGATGGCGCCGGCGCCGACGACCGCGAGCCTCACGCGTCCCACGGACCGTCGAGTAGCGCGCGGGTCTCGTGGACCGCGACCTCCCAGATCCGCAGCATCGCCTCGTCGGGGTGCGCATAGGCGCCACCGCAGTTGCCGTCGCCCAGGTAGCGGCGCACCTCGTCGGGGGGCAGGAGCTTGAGCATCTCCATGTCGACGCTCTCCTTGGCGCCCTCAGGCATGACGACCCCCTCGAGCCGCGTCCACGGGAAGTTCTCCATCCACGACGCGTGCGTGCCGATCGGGTCGACCGCGGTGACGGCGGCCATGGTCTTGGGAGCCGCCCACCAGTTGTGGAAGCGCACGCGCATCTCGGGGTGGTCCATGCCGTACTCGATCGCCAAGGCGGCGGCGGGTTGGTTGCCGCCGTGGCCGTTGACGATCAGCACGCGGCGGAAGCCGGAGCGGCGCAGGCCGTCGAGCAGCTCACGGATCACGCCCACGTACGTGTCGACGCGCAGCGTCATGCTGCCCGGGTAGCCGGCGAAGTACGGGGCGAGTCCGTAGGGCAGCGCCGGGAAGACGGGGATGCCCAAGGGCGCGGCGGCGTCGTGCGCCACGCGCTCCGCCAGCGTCTCGTCGACCGCCAGGCTCAGGTAGCCATGCTGTTCGACCGATCCGAGCGGGAGGATGCAGCGGTCGTCGTGCGCGAGGTACTCCTCGACCTGCATCCAGTTCATGGTGCGAATCGTCATGGGGTCTCCTGTTCGTGGTCGGCTTCCTGCTTGCGGACTCGGAGGTGCTCGATGGTGGGCCGGAGGCTGCGCTCGACCTGGACCGGGTCGGGCTCGTGCCGGTACTCGAAG
This sequence comes from Trueperaceae bacterium, assembly GCA_007128755.1. GTDB lineage: Bacteria > Deinococcota > Deinococci > Deinococcales > Trueperaceae > SKWV01. Next base: position 15,427 of record SKWV01000200.1, on the reverse strand, counting down.
TGCAGGACATTGGGCGGGATACGTTCCCGCACCGCCTCGGAGCCGGAGCCGTAGACGACGACGTCGGCCTCGCCCACGAGACGGTCGAGTGTGGGATCGTCGAGCACCACCGCGCGCATCTCCCGCACGTGCCCGGCATAGCGCTCCGCGGCATGGCGGAAGGTCGGCAGGAACTCTGGGACGGCCGAGACGAGCAGCAGCACGGCGGTGGGATCGATCTCGGCGAGGGCTACGCGCGAAGGGCGGGAGGGAACCAGCTTCAGCGTGGCGATCGGAACTCCCTCCGCCACCAGGGGCTCGAGCTCAGCGGCACGGTGAGCAAAGGTGAGCACCAGGTCGGCGTTCGCGATGAGCGAGCGCGCCTCGGCGTCGACACTCGCGAGCGCGTCGAAGGTCGTCGTTCGAATGGTGTCGCATGGCCGCAGGCGGCGGGCGAGCGAGGCGGCGTAGGCGAGCGTGACCTCGGCGTAGACGCCGACGAGCACGAGGCGGAGCGACACGGTCGGCTCGGGGAGCTGCGCGGCGACCCCTTTGACGAGTGCGAGCAGTTCGGCGCGAGGCACGCCGTCGCGCTCAGCGGCGAGCACGACGTCGATGATCGCGCGCTCGAGACGAACGCCGTCGCGTCCGTACCCCTCGACGCTGAAGTCGTCACGCACGTAGGTACCGCTGCCGCGTACCGTCCGTATCACGCCCTTGTCTTGCAGCGCCCGGTAGGCCGCGGAGACGGTGACGGGTGAGATGCTGAGGTCCCGAGCGAGGTCGCGCACCGACGGCAGTGCAGAGCCGAGGGCGACATGGCCGCTGATGATGCCGTACTCGATCTGCCCCTGTACCTGTAGCGCCACCGAAACCGGGAGGTCACGGTCGATGCGGATGGGAAGGCGGGGCGGCTTCGATCCCTTCGGCGTAGCGGCACGTGGCGCGTTCGACTCGGGCGAGGGCGACTCCGGCGCGGGCGTGGACATCAACCCTCCGACTCGGGCGTGGCGCCGGTCGGGACGCCGAGGTGACCGGCGAGGTCGCGCGCGAGCGCGATGAGCGCGCCGTCGTCGCCGTGGCGGCCGACGACCTGGAGCCCGACTGGGAGTCCGGCGACGAGGCCGAGATGGAAGGTCACGACCGGGTGGCCCGTGAGGTTGAAGGGTGCCGTGCGCCGCCCCTCGGCCTCGCCGCCGTCGCTGCCGATGGCCGGATCCTCGGCCGGCGCTACCCACGGCGCGGTCGGCACCACCAGGACGTCGCACCCGTCGAGCAGCGTGTCGATGGTCGCCCGCAAGCGGTCGCGGTAAGCGAGAGCCTCAAGGTAATCGGTGGCAGTGATCGCGAACCCCTGCTCGAGTTGCTGGCGTGTCCCTGTCGCGTAGCCCTCGGGTGAGCGGGCGAGCATCGCACGGTGGATGACGCTCGCCTCGGGGAGCAGGAGGGCGATCAGATGACGGTCGCAGTCCTCGAACAGGGGGTCGTCGAGGTGTTCGACACGGACTCCCTGGTCCGCAAGGCGGGAGAGGGCCGTGTGGGTGCAGGCGGAGACGCCGGACTCCATCTCCGACCCCTCGAGATAGCGTGCGAGCACGCCGACGCGGAGCGCGCGGCGGTCCGCCGGAACGGGAGGTGCCTTCGACGCCGCGTCCCCGGAACCGGATGCGCCGCCGGGCGGGCCCGGATCGAGCGCCGCCCAGACGGTCGCCATGTCGTCTAGGTCCCACGTGATCGGCCCGACGTGGTCGAGCGTCCAGGAGAGTGGGAAGACGCCGTCCAGTGACAGTCGCCCGAACGTCGGCTTGAGGCCTGTGACGCCGCAGTACGCAGCAGGGATGCGGATGGATCCGCCGGTGTCGGTGCCGATAGCGGCGAAGCACATGCCGGCCGCCACGGCGGCCGCACTGCCGCCGGAGGACCCGCCGGCGGTGCGCAGCGGATCCCATGGATTGTTCGTCTGCCCGTAGGCGGGGTGCACGATGCCATAGGCGTACTCGAGCAAGTTGGTCTTGCCAACGATCACCGCGCCGGCATGGCGCAGCGCGGCCACGATGGCCGCGTCGCGGTCTGGGCGCGGGTCGGGTGTCGTGTGCGAGCCGTACGTAGCGACCCGACCTTGCACGTCGATCAGGTCCTTGAGCGCTACGGGGATGCCGTGGAGCGGGCCTCGGTCGACGCCGAACGCGATCTCCTCCTCGGCGAGTCGTGCGGCTCGGAGGGCGTCGTCGTGCCAGACGGAGAGGAAGGCGCGGAGGCGGTCGTCGACGGCGTCGATGCGCTCGAGGACCTCGCTGGTGACGTCGACGGGGCTCCGCGCGCCATTGCGGAAGGCGGCCGCCACGGTGTGGATGGGATCGAGGCGTCGAGCGAGCATGGTCGTCCTTTCCGCGCCGTCAGCCGCTGCGCGTGCGAGGGTCGAACGCGTCACGCAGTCCATCCCCTACGAGGTTGAGGGCGAGGACGACGAGGAAGATCGCCGTTCCGGGCGAGAACGCCATCCACGGTTGGGTGGCGAGGTAGCCGCGGGAGGTGTTGAGCATGCTGCCCCAGCTCGGTGTGGGAGGTTGGACGCCGAGGCCGAGGAACGACAGTGCCGACTCGGCGAGGACCGCGATCGCCATCGCGAGCGACGCCTGCACGATGATGACCGACAGGATGTTCGGCAGGATGTGGCGGAGCAGCGTGCGCATGCCGCGCGCGCCGAGGGCCGTGGACGCCTGCACGTAGTCGCGCGCCTTCTCGCCGAGGACCTGGCCACGGGTCAGCCGCGCGAACGGGGGCGTGGAGACGATGGCGATGGCGAGGATCGTGTTCTGCAGGTTCGGGCCGAGGATCGCGGCGAGCGCGATCGCGAGCACGAGGAATGGCAACGCGAGCATCGCATCCATCACGCGCATCACCACCTCGTCGAACCAACCACCGATGAAGCCCGCGAGCATGCCGAGCAGTGAGCCCACGAACATGGCGATCACGACGCTGCCGAGGCCGACGGTGAGGGAGATGCGAGCGCCGTAGATGACGCGCGTGAGGGTGTCGCGACCGAGTTCGTCGGTACCGAGGCGATGTTCGGGACTGGGGCCGGCGCGCAGACGCGAGAAGTTGACCTCGGCCATGCCGTAGGGCGTGATCACCGGTGCCAAGATGGCGAGCGCGGAGAAGATCAGCAGGATCACGAGGCCGGTGAGCGCGAGGCGGTTGCGGAGGAACCGCGTGAAGCCACGGGCCCACGGGCTTGCTGGCGCGCCGAGCGGCTTGGTCGTGACGGGTGTGCGGGTGCGGACCATCTAGCTGTACGTGATCCGCGGGTCGGCGGCGGCGTAGAGGAGGTCGACGACGAACGAGACCAGGAACACGGCAAGGGCGGCGATGAGGACGACACCTTGTATGACGGGCAGGTCCCGCGTCGAGACCGCGTCGACGAGCAGGCGCCCGAAGCCCGGGATGCTGAAGATCTGCTCCGTGATGATGGCGCCTCCGAGCAGTGTCCCGAGCTGGAGCCCGAACGCGGTGATGACCGGGATCATGGCGTTGCGCAACGCATGACGCGTGATGACGGCGAGTCCCGGCACGCCCTTGGCGAGCGCGGTGCGGACGTAGTCCTGACTGAGGGTCTCGATCAGGCTGGCGCGGAGGTAACGCGTCAGGATGGCGCCGAGCCCCACCCCGATCGTGATCGCCGGGAGAGCCATGAGCGAGAGGTTGCGCAGCGGATCCTCGAGGAGGCCGACGTACCCGCTGGCGGGAACCCAGCGGAGCTGCACGCTGAAGAAGAAGATGAGCAAGATACCGAGGAAGAAGTTCGGGAGGCTGATGCCGGCGAGCGCGAAGACGGTGACGGCGCTGTCGATGGGCTTACCGCGCTTGACGGCGCCGATCGTGCCCGCGGGGACCGCGAGCACGAGGGCGACGAGCATGCTGAGCAGGGAGAGCTCGATCGTGGTGGGCAGCTTCTGGCCGATGATGCGCGAGACGCTGGCGTTGTCGACCAAGCTGCGGCCGAGATCGAGACGGACGACGTCGGCCAACCAGGCTGCGTACTGCACCATGATGGGCCGGTCGAGCCCCATCTGCGTGCGCAGTTCCGCGATGGCTTGCGGGTTGGCCGACTCGCCGAGCATGAGCCGGGCAGGGTCGCCCGGCAGCAGGCGCACCAAACCGAACACCAGCAGCGTCACGACCAGGAGGGTCGGGATCGTTGCCAGCAGTCGGCGCAGTGCGAACGTGATCACCGAACGGTGACTCCGTGCCACCGGACGGTGCCGTCCGGGATGAGCGGGATGCCTTCGAGGTTCGAGGCCACGCCGACGATGTTCTGGCTCTGGATGCCCCAGACGATCATGCTCTCCTCGACCACCAAGCGGGCGACGTCACGGTAGAGGCCCTCGCGGGTGACCGGGTCGGTCTCGGCGCGGGCGGACTCAAGCAGGTCGTCGATGCGCGGGTCGTCGAAGCCGCCCCAGTTGAGGTTGCCGGTGCTGTGCACCCAAGGGAAGAACTGCGGGTCGGGGTCGATCCGGCCGCTCCAGCCGACGAGCGTCGCGTCATGGCGCATGTTGTTGACGACTTCGAGGTACGGGCCGGCTTCCATCTGTTCGATCTGGACGACGAATCCCGCTTGGGTGAGAATCGCCTGCCAGAACTGACCGTGCAGCACCTCGTGCGGGAGGATCAGCAGCGTGAACTCGGTGCCCAGCGCTCCGGCGGCCTCGAGCGTGGCGCGAGCCGCCTCGGGGTCATACGCGGGGGCCTCGAGGTCCGGGTCGTAGCCGGGTGTGTTGGGTGGGAACGGCCCGATGAGCGGCACCACGGCGTTGTCGTAGACGACCGCGGCGAGCGCGGCCCGGTCGATCGCCTGAGCGACCGCGAGGCGGACCTGAGGGTCGTCGAAGGGCGGGCGCGTGAGGTTCATGACGAGTGCGCGCCAGCCGAGGCTGTCGTAGGCGATGACGTCGTAGCCGTCTGCGGCGTCGACGCTGGCGATATCCTTCGGCTCGATCGGGATGATGATGTCGACACCACCCGAGAGTAGGTTGGCCACGCGCACGTCAGCGTCGGGGAAGGGTCGGTAGACGAGCTGCCGGATGGAGGGCGCGCCGTTCCAGTAGTCGTCGTTCGCGCGCAGCGTCAAGTGGTTCTGCCGCTCTCTGGAGTCGAAGATGAACGGTCCGCTGCCGACGGGGGCGTTGCCGAAGTCGGCACCTGCGGCCTCGGCGGCCGTCGGACTCACGATGGCTCCGGCGTTGCCGCTCAGGACGGCCAGGAATGCAGCGTTGGGGCTGCGCAGCGTGATCTCGACGGTGTGGGGGCCGGTGACGGCGACGTTCTCGATGCTCGAGAGCTCGTCGCGGCGGGCGCTCCCCTCGCGCGTGAGGTTGCGATCGAGCGTATAGCGCACGGACTCGGCGTCGAGCGGTGTGCCGTCGTGGAAGGTGACACCCTCGCGGATCTGCAGTGTGTACACGAGGCCGTCGTCGCTCACTTCCCACGAGGTCGCGAGCATGGGGACGATCGTCAGGTTCTCGTCGAGATCCACGAGACGGTCGTAGATCTGGTACGTGACGCTCCGGTCGGAGAACGCTTGGCTCAGGATCGGGTCGAGGTTCGGCGGATCCTGGTGCAGGCCGATCCTGACCGTCTGGGCCATCCCCGCTGCCAGGAGCAGGCCGATGGCGAGCGCGATGAGGGTTCTTCGAATCATGATGACACCCTTCCGCAACAGTGGCCACGGCGATCCACGCGTCCTCTGACTGCGTGAGGGGGTCGTGCTGCGTGACACGTTGAACTGTTACTCAGGGATAGTAACAGCAGTGCTAGGATCGGTCAATCGCACACCGTCGCCGAAGGTACACGGAACACCCAACCCGCCGGCCAGGAACGAGGAGAACGTGGGCACCAACCCGTACGAGCGCGTCACCGCCGCCGTCGCCGCCATCAACGACGTCCTCAACGCCATGAACGTGCTCGTCTGGGACGCCCGCGTGAACATGCCCGCGTCCGGCGCCCGCGCCCGCGCGGAGCAGTCCGCGACGCTCACCACGCTCGCCCAGGAGCGGCTGCTCGCCCCGAGCCTCGCCGACGATGTGGCCGCCTCTCGCGCTGAGCTCGGCGCGGACGCGACGCTCGTCCAGGCGCGCACGCTCGACGCCGTCGAGGAGGCGATCGCGTACCACCGGGGCCTGCCGCCGGAGTTGACCGCGCGCCTCGCCCGCGCCAAGGGCACGGCCCAGCAGGCGTGGGTCGAGGCCCGCCGGGCTGACGACTTCGCCGGCTTCGCCCCGCACCTCCAGCACATGCTCGAGATCAAGCGCGAGGTGGCCGAGCGCACGGCCCCCGAGCTCCCGCTCTACGACGCCCTTCTGGCCGAGTACGAGCCCGGCGTGCGCGCGAGCGACCTCACCACGCTCTTCGAGACGTTGAAGGCGACCCTGGTGCCGCTCGTTGCGGAGATCCGCGAGGCGAGGGCGCCGCGCACCGACCTGTTGCGCCGCCACTACGATGTCGACCGCCAGCGTGCGTTCGCGCTCGAGATCGCCCGGCGCTTCGGCTACGACACGGAAAGGGGCCGGCTCGACGTGGCGCCGCACCCCTTCGAGATCTCGTTCGCGACGGGAGACGTGCGGATCACCACGCGTTACGACGAGCGCTGGCTGGCGCAGAGCATGTTCGCCACGTGGCACGAGGCCGGTCACGGCATCTACGAGCAGTACGCGGATCCAGCCCACGCCCGCGGCGCGCTCTCGAGCGACCTCATCGGCCTCTACGCCGTCTCCGGCACGAGCTACGGCACGCACGAGTCGCAGAGCCGATTGTGGGAGAACCTCGTTGGCCGCTCCCGGACCTTCTGGGATGCCCATTACGGCGCGCTCGTCGACGTGTTCCCCGATGCGCTTGCGGACATCGACGTCGAGACGTTTCACCGTGCCATCAACGCAGTCACACCGTCGTGCATTCGCGTGGAGGCCGACGAGCTCACCTATCACCTCCACATCATGCTGCGATTCGAGCTCGAGCACGCACTCCTGGACGGCAGTCTGAAGGTGCGCGACCTACCCGGCGCCTGGAACGAGGCGATGGTGTCGTACCTCGGTGTGCGGCCGCCCGACGATCGCCTGGGGGTGCTTCAGGACCTCCACTGGTCGGTCGGCCTGGTCGGCGCGTTCCCCACCTACACCATCGGCACCGTCATGGCGTCGCAGTTCTACGCCGCGGCCCTGCGCGACGATGTCGCTATCCTGCCCGAACTCACCGCCGGCACGTACGGCCGCCTCCACGGCTGGCTCCACGAGCACGTCTACCGGCACGCCCGGCTCTACCGCGCCGGCGAACTACTGGAGCGGTCGACGGGACGCGGGCTCGATCCGAGCGACTACCTGACGTACGTGAAAGAGAAGTACGGCGCCTTGTACGGGCTCTAGGGTGAGGGGCGCGGTGGCGCGAGCGACCGAGTCTCGCGATAGGTGACGGACTCCTCTCACTGCACTGGAGTCAGGCGCAGCCACGAGCGACGCGTGCGACGAGGGTGGTAGCGTCTCCTCGTGCGCCGGAGGTGCCCACGATGCGGATCGGACCGTTCGGACAATGGGAGATCATCATCATCCTGGTCGTCGTGGTGCTGCTCTTCGGCGGCAAGCGACTGCCGGAGATGGCCAAGGGTCTCGGGCAGTCGATTCGTGAGTTCCGCGCAGGCATGCGAGGTTCGACCGAGGAGACGGACATGACTCACGCGGATCCCTCACCCGATGGGGCGCCAGACGCCGCGCCACGCGTGAACGAGCCTTCGTAGGATCGGCGTTCAGGACGGTAGGGCAACGTCGTCGCGGCTGCCTCGTCGCCCGCATGGCTCACATCGTCCGCACCCGCTCCCAGACCTTCGCATCGACCACGACCCCATGTGCCATCGAATCACGTCGCGTCTCGAGCGATCGCTCGCCGGGGTAGTGCGCGGCGTCGCCATCATGGACTGGCGCGGCGCTGCGCACGAAGGCGACGACCTCATCCGCGATGCCGGCCTCGGTGCCACCGGACAGTGGCTGCGGGTCGATCGCGATGAAGACCTGCGACAGCCCCGACTCCTCGGGCGTGATCTGGTGCACGGCCTTGCCTCCGGAGAGGACGGCCGCCAGCAGGTCGAGCACGAGCGAGAGGCCGGAGCCCTTCCAGTAGCCGATCGGGAGGGGTCGTTCGCTCGCCTCGATCGCGCTCGGGTCGCGGGTGAGGTCGCCCGCGCGATCGTAGCCGCCGTCGACGGGCAGGAGCTTGCCGGCGCGGCGGTGCGTGTCGAGTTGGCCGTACGAGAACTGCGACATCGCCATGTCGAGCACGACGTGACCATCCTCGCGCGGCACAGCCACGACCAGCGGGTTGTTGCCGAGGCGCGGCTCGCGCGCCCCCCACGGTGGCAGGTTGGGCTTGGTGTTCGACCAGCACAAGGCGATCATGCCGGCCTCGGCTGCCTGCCAGCCGTAGGAGCCGCCGCGTTGCCAGTGGTTGGTGTTCTGCAGCGCCACGCAGCCGATGCCGTGCTCGCGCGCGAGGGACATCGCGCGGCCCATGGCGAACTCGGCGTTGAGCAGGCCGGGGCCGGCGTTGCCGTTCCAGCGCTCCACGGCGCCGAAGGCGGTCATCCTCTCCGGCACGCCGTCGACGCGCACGAAACCCTGTTGGATCGTCGCCACGAACAGGGGGAAGCGGTTGAGGCCGTGCGAGTGGACGCCGTCGCGGCTGGCGTCGGCGAAGAGGCGCGCGGCGCGGCGTGCGCGCTCCTCGTCGAAGCCCGTCGCACGGAGCACACGGACGAACTCGCTCACGAGGTCGTCGTACGGGACCCGGCCGGTGTCGGCTGAGTTCGCCGTCACGTCGCCACCTTGGCGTGGGCCGCGCGCGCCGCGTAGCGGACCGCTTCCACGAGCGACGACTCGTTGGCGCTGCCCGTCCCGGCGATGTCGTAGGCGGTGCCGTGATCGACCGACGCGCGCACGATCGGCAGGCCGATCGTCACGTTCACGGACGTGTCGAAGCCCGAGAGCTTGGCAGGGATGTGCCCCTGGTCGTGGTACATGGCGATGACGGCGTCGTAGCGCCCGCGCGAGGCGAAGAGGAAGACGGTGTCGGGCGGATGTGGCCCAGAGACGTCGATGCCTCGCTCGGCCGCCGCCCGCACGGCGGGCTCGATCTCGTCGATCTCCTCGCTCCCGAACATGCCGCCCTCGCCCGCGTGCGGGTTGAGTCCCGCGACCGCGATCCGGGGCGCGACGATCCCTTCGCGCTGCAATGCCTCGTGCGTGAGTGCGATCACGGTCTCGATCCGCGCACGCTTGACGCGGTCGACCGCGTCCCGCAGGCTGACGTGCGTCGATACGTGCGCTACGTGAAGGTCGGGTCCCACGAGCATCATGGCGTAGTCGTCGGTGCCGGTCAGGCTCGCGAGCATCTCGGTGTGCCCGGGGTACGGCACCTGCGCCTGGTGGATGGCGTCCTTGTTGATGGGGCCGGTGACGATGGCGGCGACCTCGCCGGCGAGCGCGAGCTCGACCGCGCGCTCGATGTAGGCGGCGGCGGCGCGGCCGCCCGCGGCGGTCGCCGTGCCCCAGGTGTGGTCGCTGATGGCCATGGCGCCGAGGTCGAGCACGTGCCGTTCGAGCGGCGTCCCGAACTCGCGGCCCATGGCCTCGGCGGCGCGCCGCAGCACGGCGAGGTCGCCGATCACGAGGGGGTCGCAGAGGCGTAGGACCTCGTCGTGCGTGAGTGCCTTGACGGCGATCTCGGGACCCACGCCGGCCGGGTCGCCCATGGTGATGGCGATGCGGGGTCGTGCGGATCCTCCTGGCGCGTGCGTGGTCATGATCAACCCCCTCCGAACAGGAAGCGTGGCGCCCACAAGATGAGCCCGGGGAAGAGGACGAGGGCGAAGAGGATGAGCAGCATCATGAGGATGTAGGGGACGCTCGCGCGCGCCACGATGAGGACGGGCACCTTGGCGATGTGCGACGAGATCATCATGGTGGTGCCGACGGGCGGCGTGGTCAGGCCGATCGCGAGAGCGAAGACCATGACGACCGTGAAGTGGATGGGATCGATGCCGGCGACGCGCACCATGGGGAGGAGGATGGGCCCGAACACCAGGACCCCCGGCGACACGTCGAGCACGGTGCCCGCCAGGACGAAGGCCAGGGCGAGGATCATCAGCAGGAGGACCGGCGACTGCACCGCGGTGCCGAGGTTGGCCGCGAGCGCCTGCGGGATCCGCGAGTACGCGAGCAGCCAGGTGATGACGCCTGCCGTGGCGATCACGACCATCACGACCGCGGAGGAGGTGATCGTGTCGACGAGTGCCTTGTAGAGGTTCGCGAAGGTGAGCCGGCGGTAGAGGAAGCCGACGAGCAGGGCGTAGAAGACGGCGATGACGGACGCCTCGGTGGCGGTGAAGATGCCGCCCAGGATGCCGCCGAGGATGATCGCGACCATCAAGAACGCGGGGATCGCCTTGAGCGTGTTGCGCAGCATGTCGAGCCACGGCGCGCGCTCGAAGCGCGAGTAGCCGCGGCGCCGCGAGATGATCGTCGTCACGATGAGCAGCCCGACTCCGACGAGGAGGCCAGGCACGAGCCCGCCGAAGAAGAGCTCGCGGATCGAGAGGCTCGTGGCGACGCCCGCTAGGATCATGGGGATGCTCGGCGGGATGATGATGCCCATGGTCGAGCTGGTCGCGTTCACGGCGGCCGCAAAGCGCGCGTGGTAGCCCTCCTTGACCATCGCCGGGATGAGGATGGAACCGAGGGCGGACGAGTCGGCGATCGCCGAGCCCGAGACCCCGCCGAAGAGCATGCTGGCTACGATCGAGACGTTGGCGAGCCCGCCGGCGAGGTGCCCGACGATGGCGCGCGAGAAGGCGATGATCTGATCGGCGAGGCCGCTGGCGTTCATGAGCGCACCCGCGAGGATGAAGAACGGGATGGCCATGAACGGGAACGAGTCGAGGCTCGTGAACATGCGCTGGAAGACGACCATGAGCGGCAGCTGCGTCTCGACCACCACGTAGACGATGCTCGCGAGCCCCAGCGCGAAGGCGATCGGCGCGCCGACGATCAGGAGGCCGATGAAGACGAGCAGGAGCGCGATCACGGCGTCCCCGAGGTGGGAGGAGTCGGCGTGGTCGGCGGATCACTCGGTCGACGATGCAGCAGCACCCGCACGTGCCTTACGAGGTTCTCGAAGGCGTAGAGGAGTAGCAGCACGCCGCCGACCGGGAGGGCGGCGTAGGCGTACCCCATGGGGTAGCGCAGGGCGCTCGAGCGTTGGTTCATGGTGCGGGTGGTGAGCTCCCAGCCGTAGCGGATCATCAGGAAGAAGAAGAAGGCGAGCAGCAGCGTGATGACGATGCCGATCATGGCCCGGCCGCGGGGGCCGAGGCGTGTGCCGAAGAGGTCGATGGCGATGTGCTGACCGCGGCGATACACGACGGTCGACGCCAGGAAGACCATCCAGATCATCAGGTGCCGACCCGTCTCCTCCGTCCAGATGAGCGGTAGGTCGAGGAGATAACGCGACGCCACCTGGGCTCCGGTCGTGAACACCATGGCGCACAGCAGCAGCAGGGTGAGGTAGAGGGTCGTTCGTTCCAGGATCGTCATCACGACGAACATGACCGAGTCCTTTCGCGCGGAAGAAAGATAGGGGCGGAGCGCTGCGGCGCTCCGCCTGTGATCCTAGAAGTCCTCGCCGACCTCGACGATGCCCTCGTAGAGCTCCTGGAAGCCTTCGTACTGGTAGAAGCCAGCTGGCACGTGCGCGACGGCCTCGCGCCACGGCTCCATGTCGGGTTCGGTGTAGGTGACCTGTTGGCCGAGCCGCTCGACCCACTCCGTGTTGAGCTCCTCGAGCTGCTGGTCGTTGAAGACGCGTGCATCATCGGCTGCGCGCACAAGCGCGTCCTGCTGCTCGGGCGTGAGCTGCTGGAAACGGTTCTCGCTGATGGTGATGAGCATGAACCCGACCAGGTGATCGGTCCAGGCCAGGTAGTTCACGACCTCGCCGAACGCGTTGGCGTAGATGACGCCGATGGGGTTCTCCTGGCCGTCCACAACGCCCTGCTGCAGCGCGTTGTAGACCTCGGTGAAGGCGATCGGCGTGGGGTTCACGCCTAGCGCACGCCAGGTCTCCAAGTGCGCCTGCATCTCGGGAACGCGGATCTGCATGCCGCGGACGTCCTCGAGCGACTCGACCGGCTGGAGGGTGGTGAGCTGTCGCGGGGTTCGCATGATGTAGCCGAGCGCCCGGATGCCGGTCTGCTCGACGAGCCGCTGGTAGATCTGCTCGCCGACCTCGCCCTGCATCACGGCGTTGACGTGCTCGGTGTTCCTGAAGAGGAACGGGAACTCGAGGATCGCCATGGCGGGATCGAAGTTCTGGAGGATGCCGCCCAAGATGGCGCCGTCGACCGTGCCGAGCTGGATGCCTTCGGCCACGTCGCGCTCGCCGCCCAAGACGCCCCCGGGCGCGATGTTGATGACGACCTCGCCGTTCGTGTACTCCTCGGCTAAGCGCGCGAACTCGTCCATCGCGGTGGTCTGGTGGTCGTCCGGTGCGTAGGCGGAGGCGAACGTCATCTGCACTTGTGCGTGCGCCAACGTGAGGGCCGCGCCGAGCATGATGACGAACAGGATGAGGGTCTTGCGCATGGTGGTTCCCTTCTGGTCTCGCGAGTAGCGTGGGGCGAGGGTTCGCCCACGATGGTTACGGGGACGCCGTCGCGCCCGCGCGCAGCCGCCCTACGGCGCGCGCCAGGATGTCGGGGCCCCCGAACCCGCCGGCCTTCGTCGCCAGGATCGTTCCCGCCCACGGGCCCCCGACGACGAGGCCGATGGGGACGCCGTCGACGAGCTCGCCCATGACGTCGAGAGACGTCGCGCCGACGCGCTTCAGCACGTGCAGGGCGCTCTCTCCTCCGGTCACGACCACGGCGCTGGGTGTTCCAAGAGCGATCACCTCCTTCATCGCATCGTCGAGGTCACGCAGCGCGGCCCCGGGGGCGATGCGGTGGTCGGGCGTGGTGAGGACGAGCACCTCGTCACGGTGCCCGATGCTGTTCTCGTGTCGCGCCGCGTCCACGCGGCGGCAGGCGTGCACGCGCTGCAGGTCGACCGCCTGCTCGCGCGCCGCGGGGTGGTGCGATCCGACGATCACGACGATGCGTCCCGCGGCACCCTGGGCGGTAACGAACTCTGCGCGCGGCCAGAGGTGTCGCGCCAGACCGCCCGTCGCCATGACCAACCCCGGCGGCAGCGAGCGCAGCGCCTCCGCGAGTCGCTCGAGGTCGACTTCGCGTTCGGCGTCGACCACGATGTGCCGGCCGGCGCTCCGGTGGCAGGCGACCTCGCTCGCGAGGTCTCGCACCTCGCGGCCCGCCGGCGGCCCTAGGACGATGGCATCGCCCGGGGGGAGCAGCCGCGCCACGTTCGACTCGCGTGCGGCGGCGACGGGATCGGCACCCGCCGGGCCGTCGGCGACGGCGACACCCTGCAGGTACTGCACGCCGCCGCGGGTCGTCCGACCCATGCGCGGGTACGCGGGGGCGGCGACGACCGGGCCGAGCCCGGCGAGGTCGTGGAGCAGCGTGATCTCTTCGCGGATCGGCCCGCGCAGCGTCGAGTCGATCTTCTTGTAGACGATGCCGCTCAACCACTCGCGGGGCAGGTCTCGCACGATCGGTGCGAGCCGATCACGTGCAGCGGCGGCGGTGAGGTTGCGGGACTCGGTGTCGATCACGAGGCTCGGCGCTCCTGCAGCCGGCGCGCACCACGACTCGTGCACGAACGGGGGCCACGTCACGCGCGCGGGCCTCTCCGTCGTGGCGACGAACGCGGCCAGCTCGGCGGCTCCCGTCAGATCGTCAGCGATGACGAGGGCGCGCTCCATCAGTCGTCCACCTTCGCCACGTGGAGCGAGACGCCCGCCTCGCGCACGCGACGCTCGTCGTCAGCGCTGATGCCCCCGTCGGTCACGAGCGTATCGACCTCTGCGAGGGAGGCGAGCGTCAGGAACGAGCGGCGAGCGGCGAACTTGCTGGAATCGGCGAGGAGCACGCACCGTTCGCTGGCGGCAAGGACCGCGCGCTTCCCCTTCATGATCTCGAGCCCGGTGTCGCTCAGGACGCCGTCCGCGAGCGAGTGGATGCCCAGGAACGCGACGTCGACGTGCATGCCCGCCAAGAGATCCGTTCCAGGCTCGCCGAAGAGGGTGAACGACCGGGGGCGCAGCGTGCCTCCCGGCACGATCGTGCGGATCGACTCGCACGGCGCCAGCAGCGTTGCGATGGCGAGGTCGTTCGTGATGGCGGTGATCTCGCGGCGGCTCGAGACGACCGATCGCGCCGCCTCCAGGACCGTGGTGCTCGAGTCGAAGAAGACGCTCGCGCCGTGCGGCACGAGGTCCGCGGCGGCGCGACCGATGGCCGCCTTCTCGCGCTCTCGCGTGTGGCGACCGATCTCGTAGTCGGGTTCGAACGTCGTCCCGAGCAGGTTCCCGGCGCGGTGCGCGCCACCTCGCGTGCGCTCGAGGTAGCGGTTCTCGGAGAGGTAGTCGAGGTCACGGTGCACCGTCGACGGGGAGGTCTGGAGGGCGCGCGCGAGATCCTGCACCGACACGGCCCCCTGCTCATCCACGAGCTCGAGGATCTTGGCGCGCCGTTGAGCCGGGATCACCGTGCACCGCCCTTCGGGAGAGGCGTGAAGCAGGTTGACACTCGGTACTGCCAGAAGTGGTCAGATTCTAGCAGAAATGTTCAGGCTGTGTGGCGTCTACGAAGTCGCGCGGCACCGGACGGAAGGCCTGGCGCAGCAGGACGACCACGTAGCCGCTGCCCCAGAACGGGAGCATCGTGGCGAGGCTCCTGTCGAAGCAGCGCGAGCGTGTTGATGATGGTGTAGTTGGAGACGATGACGGCGTGGATGGGCATCATCATCTGGGTCAGGACCAGGTTGAACGCAAGGAAGTGATCCCGCGGCTCACCCCACCCCCGCCCACCGCTCCTTCACCACGACACCACCCTGCATCACCAGCGCGATCGTGTCCGTGTCCTCCAGGACCCGAACGTCGTCCAGCGGATCCTTCGTGGTGACGACGATGTCCGCCAGCTTGCCGACCTCGAGCGTCCCCACGCGATCCTGCCAGCCGAGGCACTCCGCCGCGACCCGGGTCGTGGCGACGATGGCCTCCATCGGCGTCATGCCGATGTCGACCATGAGGCCGAGCTCGCGCAGGTTGGTGCCGTGCGGCATCACGCCGGCGTCGGTGCCCATCGCGATCTTCACGCCGGCCGCGTGCGCTCGGCGGATGCTGTCGCGGTGCGCGTCGATCGCCTCGCGAGCCTTGTCGATGGCGTGCTCGGGCATGCCGGTCGCTTCACCCGTCTCGACCACGGAGAGCGCCGCGAGCAGCGTGGGGACGA